>NZ_JACARS010000136.1:0-22770 GCF_013386485.1 Pseudomonas sp. P7758
ACGCAGGTATTGCGGAGCGGCGGCCCGCGGAGCAATGCCGTTTGGTGGACTTTGCCGCTTTTGCAAAGTGACTCGCTGTAAGAGCGAAACCATACGCCGCCGTTACCCAAATAACGGATATGTACCCAATCACTGAGCTGGCTTGCAGGCCATGGCATCAGGTTTTTGCAGCCAACTCCCGCAGCACCTTGAGCAATGTGGTCTCACCCTTAACCACGTCCGCCTGCTCAAAGCAGATCCAACCTTCGTTAAACCCATCAATCATGCGCATGCGCGGCATTGGATTCTGCGCGCCTTGCTCACGAAACATCGGCTCCCACGCATCGCGAGGCACCACCTGTGCTGTCACACCACGACCAAGCACTTCGGTCAGCGTGCGAGCGATGTCGTTCGGGCTGACCCATTGGCCTTCCAACTCAACTACCCGACGCCCGCTCCAGTGTTGCTGCAACAATTGCGCAGCGAGGCGGCCGACGTCGGCGGTGGCGATCATCGGTACGGTCTTATCCAGCGGTTGCAGGAAGCTGTGGATCACTCCGTGTTCGCGGGCGGTGGCTACGTCGTAGGCGGCGTTTTCCATAAACCAGCCCGGACGCAAAAAGGTCACCGGCACGTTCAACGCGCTCAGCGCCTGTTCCATCAAGGTGCGTTGGGTCAGCAGATTCAGGTGCTCGGCCTGGGCGCCGATGGTCGACAGGCAAACAACTTTCTGCGGGGCCGCCGCTTCAATGGCCTGAGCGACGGCGGCAATCACCTTGCGCGCCTCGGGAAAACCCGGCTCCGGGTCGAAATCCGAAGGCGGCAGGATGAACACGCCGGTGGCACCCTTGAATGCTTCAGTGAGGGCCGCAGCGTCGTCCATATTGGCGATGGCGACCTCGCAACCAAGGGCGGCCCATACGGCGCCTTTGCCCGCATCGCGAATGACTGCGCGCACGGGTTGACGATCGTTGAGGAGAAAGCGCGCGAGGGCGCCGCCGACTTTGCCTGTGATTCCGGTGATGACATACATGGTGTTTACGCCTGTTGTTCCAATGTGTGGATCAAGCATAAACACCGCCCTGGATTGACAGAATAGCGATCCCGTCACTGCATCAGTGACTCAAAATCACGAATCACCCAGCGGTGGCAGCCGGCGCTTTACCGGGGTTTTCTTGACGATGGCCGTGTTGGTTTCGGCGTACGCGTTGAGCCGGTCAAGCAGGGTGTCCAGTTGGTCCATGGTGCGCACATGTAGGCGTGCGATGAAGCAGTCATCGCCGGTCACTTTGTCGCATTCGGTGAACTCGGGGATCGCCTGGATCTGGCGCTCCACCTCCTGCAGTTTCCCGGGCAAAGGGCGAATGCGCACGATGGCTTGCAGCAGATAGCCAAAATGCTTGGGGTCAATGTCCACGGTGTAGTTCTTCAACACGCCACGCTCTTCCAGGCGCCGCAGCCGCTCGCCGACGCTGGGGGAGGACAGGCCGGTGATACCCGCCAAGGCCTTGAGGGACAGGCGCGAATCGTCCATCAGCGCGGCGATCAGTTGCTGGTCAATGCTGTCAATCATGGTCGCTCCGAAAGCGATTGCTCAGGTTTGCCTAATAAGAATAGGCGAAATACAAGGTTCGCCTTATTTAGAATATGGAGTCGCTACAGGCCAGATTGCCATAATTGAGCCTCACTTGAGGAGCTCAATCATGGACAAATCCATACGTCGCGGTTCATGGGAAATGGTCGCCGCCATGCTCATATCCGGCACCATCGGCTGGTTCGTGCTGGTGTCGGGAGTGCCGGTGGTGGAAGTGGTGTTCTGGCGCTGCGTGATCGGCGCGCTGACGTTGCTGGTGGTGTGCTGGCTGCTCGGCTATCTGCGCCTGGACTTGCTGGACTACCGCAAACTCGGGCTGGCGATGCTCAGCGGCGTGGCGATCGTGGGGAATTGGTTGCTGCTGTTCGAGTCCTACGCCAGGGCATCCATTTCCATCAGTACAGCGGTGTATAACGTGCAGCCGTTCATGCTGGTGATGCTGGCAGCAGTGTTCCTGGGCGAGAAAATCACCGTGCAGAAGCTCGCCTGGCTGAGCGTGGCGTTCGTGGGAATGCTGGCGATTGTCACTGCCCATGGCGATCAGTCAAATACCGGGGATGACTATCTGGTGGGCGTGGCATTGGCCCTGGGCGCGGCGTTTCTGTATGCGATTGCGGCGCTGATCATCAAGCGCCTGAAGGAAGTGCCGCCCCATTTGATGGCGTTGATTCAGGTGAGCACGGGTGCCTTGCTGCTGGCACCGCTGATGCAGTGGCACAGCCTGTCTGCATCGATGGATGCTTGGGCGGCACTGTTGACGCTGGGCGTGGTGCATACCGGCTTGATGTACGTATTGCTGTATGGCGCGATCCAGAAGTTACCGACGGCAATCACCGGCGCGCTGTCGTTTATCTACCCGATCGCGGCAATCTTCGTCGACTGGATTGCCTTTGGGCATCGGCTGGGCTGGATGCAATGGCTGGGCGTGGCGGCCATTCTGCTGGCGGCGGCGGGATTGCAGCGGGGTTGGTGGTGGCGCTCGAAAACAGCGGTGAACGTCACGCCGTAGCATGACGCTCACCGGCGACTCAATGTGCGCCGCGCGGGATGGTCTTGAGCAGGTCATCCGGGCTGATATAACCCACCACGCTGCCCGGTTGCGGCAGGCCGAGGATGTGGCCCTTGATCTTGCCGATCACGTGCATCTCGCAAGGCTTGCAGTCGAACTTCAGCGTCAGCACTTCGTCGCCGTGGATCAACTGCATCGGCGCGACCTTGGTCTTCACCCCCGTCACCCCCTTGGCCTGTTTGGGGCAGAGGTTGAACGAGAACCGCAGGCAGTGCTTGGTGATCATCACCGGCACTTCGCCGGTTTCTTCGTGGGCTTCGTACGCCGCGTCGATCAGTTGCACACCATGGCGATGATAGAAGTCGCGAGCCTTCTGGTTGTAGACGTTGGCCAGGAACGACAGGTGCGATTCCGGATACACCGGCGGCGGCGTGGTTTCTGCCTTGCGGCCGCCCCGTGGATGGGCCTGGATACGCGCCTCGGTCAGCGCCTCGATCACTTCACGGCGCAGGGCCTTGAGCTGCGAGTTCGGGATGAAGAACGCCTGCGGCGCATCCAGCTCGATCGCAGTGGCGTGGTACTGCGTGGTGCCCAGTTGGCCCAGCAGGTCGCGCAGGGTTTCCAGGGCCTGTTCCGGCTTGTTGGCCACGCCAAACGGGCCGGGCAGGGCAACGCTGGCGCTGATGCCTTCTTCGCTGGTGACGGTCAGGCCCAGGCGATCTTCCTGCAGGCGAGCCGCCCATGACACGCCGATCCGGCGTTCGGCGGAAGTCTTGAGCAGCGCCTGTTGCCAGTTATGGTCCAGGTTGCGGTTCAACGGATGGTTCGGCCGCAGTTGGTGCAAGCCGGCCGGCATCTCGTTGGGCTCGACGCGGTAGCGATAGCGCTTCTCGCCGTCCTCTTCGAACTCGCCTTTTGGCTCGGCAATGTTGGCGCGGAAACCCACCACTTCACGCTTGATCAGCACGTTGAGGCCGTCGCCATTGGACAGCGGCTCATGGGTGACCACTTGCAAGTCACGCTTGCCGGCTTTTTCCACCACACCCACCGGCAGGCCGGTAAAGGTTGGGGTGTCGAAGGCGCCGATGTCGACCTTGCGGTCGGTGACGAAGTAGTCGGTGCTGCCACGATGGAAGGTCTTTTCCGGGTCCGGCAGGAAGAAATGCGCGGTGCGGCCGCTGGAAGCGCGGGCCAGGTCCGGACGGTCTTCGAGAATCTCGTCGAGGCGCTGACGGTAATAGGCGGTGATGTTCTTCACATAGCCCATGTCCTTGTAGCGGCCTTCGATCTTGAACGAACGCACGCCGGCATCCACCAGGGCGCGCAGGTTGGCGCTCTGGTTGTTGTCTTTCATCGACAACAGGTGCTTTTCAAAGGCAACCACACGGCCCTGGTCATCCTTCAGGGTGTAGGGCAGGCGGCAGGCCTGGGAGCAATCGCCGCGGTTGGCGCTGCGGCCATTCTGGGCGTGGGAGATGTTGCACTGGCCGGAGAAGGCCACGCACAAGGCACCGTGGATGAAGAACTCGATGGCGGCATCGGTTTCATCGGCAATCGCACGGATTTCCTGCAGGTTCAGCTCACGGGCCAACACCAGCTGCGAAAAACCGGCCTGGTCGAGGAACTTGGCCCGGCCCAGGGTGCGGATGTCGGTCTGGGTGCTGGCATGCAGTTCGATGGGCGGGATATCCAGCTCCATCACCCCCAGGTCCTGGACGATCAGCGCGTCGACGCCGGCATCGTAAAGCTCGTGGATCAGCTTGCGCGCCGGCTCAAGCTCGTTGTCGTGCAGGATCGTGTTGATGGTGGTGAACACCCGCGCGTGGTAGCGCCGGGCGAACTCCACCAACTGCGCGATATCGCTCACGTCGTTGCAGGCGTTATGGCGCGCGCCGAAACTCGGGCCGCCGATGTACACGGCGTCGGCGCCATGCAGGATGGCCTCGCGGGCGATGGCAACATCGCGCGCAGGGCTGAGCAATTCCAGGTGATGCTTGGGCAAGGACATAGTTTTTTTAGTCAGGCTTGTCACGGAGGCGGGCATTGTAGCTGCGAAATGCCCGACCGGCACCCGCGAGTTGCCCGGTGGCAGATGCTTTGCGTGGGAAATTTCCTACATATTGGCAGGCGACTTCCTTCGCTGAAGGTTACGCCACCTCGCCATTATTAAGGCCTTCGAGTCTGCAAAACGGTTGATGACGATGGCCCCACCACGTGTCCTGGTTATGGAAAACCACAGTTCCCAGCGCAGCGCCCTGGTCAATATGTTGCGACGGCTCGGGGTGCGGGAGGTGTTGCAAGCCAGCAATAGCGAACAGGCAATAATCCAGATGCAGCGCACGGGCGGCGTGGATATCGTGCTTTGCAACCTGGGGGACAAGGGCTCCGAGCAGGTGGAATTTCTGCGCTATGCCAGCCAGATCGGCCTGGTGCAGGCCGTTGGATTGTCCAATGAGCTGCGCCCGGAGTTGCGCCGGGCCCTGGGGCATCTGGAGTTTTTATCGGGTGTGCAGCTGTTGGGTATCTTGAGCACGCCGTTGCAACTGCCGGCACTGGATCACTTGCTTAAACGCTATCGCGCGGCACCGCCGCCCGTACTCAACCCCGCGAGCCGGGTCCCATTGCCCAGCGAAGAAGAGATCCAACTGGGACTGGCCCTGGGCGAGTTCCGCGGCTGGTTCCAGCCCAAGCGGATGATGAACGATGGCAGCCTCGCAGGCGTCGAGGCGCTGGTACGCTGGGAACATCCGGCCCGGGGCTTGCTGCTGCCCAAGGATTTCCTCGCGGCAGTGCTGGCCTATGACCTGATTGATGAAATGTTCAAGCAACTGCTGGAGCAAGGTCTGAAATTGCTCGCCGTGCTGCATCGCCAGGGCGCCGTGCTGGAAATGTCGTTCAACCTGCATGCATCCCAACTGGCCCGCCACGGCCTGATCGAGCATATCCAGGGTGCCCTGCAACGCCACGGCCTGTGCGCTTCGGTGCTGGTGTTCGAGCTGGCCGAAAACGGCTTGCTGGACCTGCAGCCGCCGACCCAGGAAAACCTGCTGCGCCTGCGCTTGATGGGCTGCGGCTTGTCGATTGATGATTTCGGCGTGGGGTTTTCGTCACTCAAGCTGCTGTGCCAGTTGCCGTTCAACCAGATCAAGCTCGATGGCGACCTTATCCGCACCCTCAACGAACCACGCAGCCAGGCCATGGTCGGCAGCACCCTGGCGCTGGCCCGCTCGCTGGACATGAGCCTGGTGATCGAAGGCGTCAGCAACCGGCATATTCGCGACGCGCTGATCAGCCTGGGCTGCGAGGTGGGGCAGGGTTTTTTCCTGGCCCGGCCGATGACCGGCCACGACCTGCTGCATTGGCTGGCGCGGGAAGATGTGCAGCCGTTAAGTTCGCCGGTGGGCTAGGCGGCAAAACTTCAGAATTTTCCTACACTTCAGTCGTGTTCGTGTAACTTGAGCGAGGCGTCGGCTGGTCGCTTATCCATCGTTTTGCGTCACAGGTGCTTCTGTCACCGGAGCTTTCCGGCGCGCCTTACAGGAGGTTACATGTATACCGCTTTGGTTGTGGACGACCATCCCTTCATTCGCTCTTCCGTCAAAATGCTGCTCAGCCAGGTTCAGTTCGAAGTAGTCGCCGAGGCCGATAATGGCGCCGATGCGGTGCAACTGGCCCGGGAGCATGTGCCCGACCTGATCATTCTCGACATCGGCATGCCCAAGCTCGATGGCCTTGAAGTGCTCAACCGCATCGCATCCCTGCGCCTGCCGAGCAAAATCCTCGTGTTCACCTCTCAGTCGGCACTGTTCTATTCCATGCGCTGCATGAAAGCCGGTGCGGCCGGGTTCATTTCCAAGACGAACGACATGGAGGAGGTGACCAAGGCGATCAAGGCGGTGATGGACGGCTACACCTTCTTCCCCAACCTGGCCCACAGCTCGGTACGGCGCAGTGATCTGGAAGCCACTGATCATGATCTGATCCAGAACCTCTCTGACCGCGAATTGACCATCCTGCAACAACTGTCCCAGGGCTTGACCAACAAGGAAATCGGCGACGCCATGCTGATCAGCAACAAGACGGTCAGTACCTACAAGACGCGCCTGATCGAAAAACTCAACGTCAAATCGGTGGTGTATCTGGCCGATTTTGCCAAGCGCAACAACCTCATCTGAATGAACACACTTCTTCGACACGGCCTGCTGGGTTTCCTGTTGCTCTGCGGCCTGGGCAACGCCCTGGCGGCGCCGCAAATGCTCAAGCTGCACGGGCGTTCCGACGTCAGCGACTACAGTGTAGGCCTCGACGAGGCCGACTGGAGTTGGCTGCGCGGCAAAGGCACGCTGGTGCTCGGCTCGTCGGCGCCGGACTACTCGCCGTTCAGCATCACCAGCAATCGCCATGACTACGAAGGCATCACGGCCGACTACGCGCAGTTGATGGAGCAGTTGCTGCACGTGAAAGTGCGGGTGCAACGGTATGCCTCACGCAATGGGGTGTTGGCTGCGCTCAAGGCGGGTGATGTCGATATGCTGGGCAGCTCCAACGGTTTTGAGGCAGCCGACCCGCAGCTTCAACTTTCCGACGCCTATGCCGAGGATCAGCCGACCCTGGTCAGCCGGGTCGGTGACAGCCAGAACCTCGACCCGGAACTGGCCGGCAAGCGTGTGGCGATGCTCTATCACTATCTGCCGCCCAAAGCGGTCGAAGACTTCTACCCCAAGGCCAGCTTGCAGCTTTACCCGTCCACCCTCAGCGCCATCGGCGCCGTGGCATTCGGCCAGGCCGACGTATACCTGGGCGATGCGATCAGCGCCAATTATCTGATCAACCGCAACTACCTGAACAACGTGCAACTGGCCGACTTCTCGCGCATGGAGGTCAGCAATTTTTCCTTTTCGGTCAAGCGCGACAACACGCGCCTGCTGCGGATTATCAATGCGTCACTGGCGGCGATCCCGGTCACCGAGCGCCAGACCATCCTGCGCCGCTGGAGCGCCGGGGGGGCAAGCATGCCAGGCCAGCATCCCCTGCATTTCAGTGTCAGTGAACAGCGCTGGCTGGACAAGAATCCCCGATTGCGCGTGGCGATTGATGAAGACTTCCTGCCGATGTCGTTCTACAGCGCCGAAGGCGAATTCCGCGGCATCAGTGCCGACGTCCTGGCCAAGGTGGCCCTGCGCACGGGCTTGAAGTTCGATATCCAGCGGGTGAGTTCGGTGCGCGAGATGATCGACGCCATCACCAGCAACAAGGCCGACCTGCTCATCACCATCACCCCCAGCGAGGAGCGCGAAGCGGTCCTGCGCTTTACCCGTCCGTACCTGGCCACGCCCTTTGTCCTGGTCACTCGTACTGCACCGAGCAGCCCCAATACCTTGGACGATATGCACGGCAAGCGCCTGGCGGTGATCAGCGGTGATTCCAGCCGCGACATGCTGACCGAGCAATACCCGGACATCCGCCTGGTAGATGCCGACAGCGCCCATGACGCCATGGAGAAAGTCGCCAATGGCGAGGCCGATGCGGCAGTCAATTCGCTGATTACCGCGCGCTATATGATTTCCCGGCAATACCGTGACCGCTTGCGTATCACCAGCACCGTGGGTGTAACCAACTCGCGCATGGCCTTTGCCACGGCCCGCGGCTCGCTGGAACTGTTCTCGATCCTGGACAAGGCGCTGCTCAGCATCGCCCCCGAGGAAATGGACGAGTTGACCAATCGCTGGCGCAGCGAAGTGGTGGTAGGCGACAGCTACTGGCTGCGCAACCGCAGCGCAATCATCCAGGGCTTTGGGATTGCCGCCGTGTTGCTGGTGACTGCCCTGGGCTGGATCGCCTACCTGCGGATGTTGATGCGCAAGCGCAAGCAGGCCGAGCAGGCGTTGAGCGATCAGGTTGAGTTCATGCGAGTCTTGATCAACGGCACGCCGCACCCGATCTATGTGCGTGATCGCCAGGGCAAGTTGCTGATCTGCAACAGTGGTTACCTGGAAGTGTTCCAGGTAGAACGTGAGCAGGTGATCGGCAAGACCGTACTGGACGGTGTGCTGGGCGACCCGGATGAGGCCGCCGCATATCACCGGGATTACCTGCAAGTGATGGAAAGCGGTGAGGCGCAGTTGCAGGATCGCAGCCTGATCATGCCCGATGGCCGCGTACTGACCATTTACCACTGGATGCTGCCATACCGTAGCAGCACCGGCGAAGTCAGCGGCATGATCGCCGGCTGGATTGATATCAGCGAGCGCCAGCGCCTGCTGGAGGACATTCACGCCGCCAATCGCGCCAAGACCACCTTCCTGGCGACCATGAGCCATGAGATCCGCACACCGATGAACGCGGTGATCGGCATGCTCGAGCTGGCGACGAAAAAGGCTGACCAGGGCGTGATGGATCGCTTCGCGATTGATGTCGCATCCGGCGCAGCACGCGGCTTGCTGGACCTGATCGGCGACATCCTTGACATTGCCCGCATCGAGTCCGGGCGTCTGTCCCTGAACCCCGAGCGCGCCAACCTGCGGGAGTTGCTGGAGTCGGTGGTGCGCATTTTCGAAGGCCTGGCACGGCAGAAACAGCTGCAACTGCAACTCGACCTGGATGCCGGCGTCAACCGTGATGTGTTGATCGACCCGCTGCGCTTCAAGCAGATCGTGTCCAACCTGTTGAGCAACGCCATCAAGTTCACCGCCCAGGGCCACGTGCGCTTGAGTGTGCGAACGGAGGCGGGCAAGGAACAGTTGGGCGTAAGGCTGCAGGTGGAAGACTCGGGCATGGGCATTGGCGAAGAGGACCAGAAACGCCTGTTCAGCCCCTTTACCCAGGCCAGCAACAATGACCAGTCCGCACGTAGCGGCTCCGGCCTGGGTTTGGTCATCAGCCGCACACTCTGCGAAATGATGGGCGGGCGCCTGACCCTCGACAGCACCTTGGGCCAGGGCACGCGCATCGACGTGAGGCTGGACCTGACCACCCTTGAGCCGTTGGCAGACATTGCTCCGGTCGAGGACGAGCCGACAGTAATGAGCCACGCGTTGAACATTTTGGTGATCGATGATTACCCGGCCAACCGTCAGTTACTGACCCAGCAACTCAACTACCTGGGCCACCGGATCGAGGATGCCGAGGACGGTGCCCATGGCTTGCGGGCCTGGCGCAACGGGCAATTCGACGTGGTGATCACTGACTGCAATATGCCTCTGATGAACGGCTACGAACTGGCCCGGGCCATTCGTGCCGACGAGGCGGCCCGTGGATTGCCACCGAGCCTGATCCTTGGTTTTACCGCCAATGCACAGCCGGAAGAGAAGGGCCGGTGCCTGGCCGCCGGCATGGATGACTGCCTGTTCAAGCCCATCAGCCTCAAGGATTTGAGCGCGCGCCTGGCAGGCCTGGCAACGGAGCCGGGGAGTGGACACCCAGGATTTGCTGCAGATGACGATATTGACCTGACCAGCGTCGAGCACCTGGCCGGTGGCAACATTGCTTCGATCAAAAGCTTGTTGGGTGACCTCGCCGCCAGCAATGAGCAGGACATGGCGCGCCTGATGCAACTGTTCACCCGCCACGACCTGCAAGGCCTGGCGGACATCGCGCATCGGGTCAAAGGGGGCGCGCGGATCATCAAGGCCCGAGTACTGATCCGCTGCTGCGAAGACCTGGAAGCCGCCACCCGACAAGCAGACTCCATGCGACTGACCGAGACAGTGGATGCATTGCATCAACAGATGGAGCAACTCGGCGAACGGCTGGAGCGCTACCTCGCCTGAACCTCAGGCGAGTTGGCAATCTCTTTGCGTGGGAATTTTCCTACAAGTCTCAGGGCTAGATACTACGTCCCCAATCCCTGAAGCCTCCGATCATGGACCCGTCGCTCAACGCCGCTGGTTTGTTCCATTACTGGACGCATTCCGCACCAGGCAAACCATTCAGGCATTCGCGACGGCTTTTATCCTTTGATTTGGAGCTGTTCCATGAATCGCAAAGTCTTGGCGATCGCTGCACTGATTTCCACGGGTGCCGTCCAATTCGCTCACGCCTCTGATGGCACCATCAACTTCAACGGTGAACTGCGCAACCAGACCTGCACCATCGCCGTTGACGGCGTTGTCACCCCGGCCGTGGCCACAGTTACATTGCCAACCATTTCCACCGGTCTGCTGACCACCGTTGGCGAAGTCGCTGGCCAAACGGGTTTCAATATCCAGTTGACCAACTGTGTCGGCACCGCAACCACCGCAGCGGCATTCTTCGAAGCCGGTACCAGCGTCGATCCCGTCAGCTTCAACCTGCGCAATATGACCGGCACTGCCACCAACGTTCAACTGCAACTGGTGGACAACTCCAACGGTTCGGTGATCCAGGCCGGCAACACCAACCAGCGCACCAACACCTCCCGCAACACCATCGATGCCAGCGGCGCCGCCAACATGCCGTATGCCGTGCAGTACATCGCCCAGGGTGCCACCACCCCGGGCACGGTGATCGGCTCGGTCACGTACTCCATCGACTACCAATAAGCCTGGCCCTGACGCGCACCCGCGATACGACGCGGTGCGCGTCAGAACCACCGTAGAGGTGCGTGATGTCCTATTTGAAACTTCGCCGTCTCGGTGCCTTGGCACTGCTGGCAAGCCTGGCCTGTTCCCAGGCCACCGCTGGTGTGGTGATCACCGGTACTCGTCTGGTTTACCCCGCGAGCCAGAAGGAAATCACCGTTAAATTGAACAACAACGGCACCCGCCCGGTGCTGGTGCAGTCGTGGGTCGACAGTGGCGACCTGGAGTCCAGCCCGAGCCGCGCACGTGCGCCGTTTGTGCTGTCGCCACCGGTGTCGCGTATCGACCCGAGCAAGGGCCAGAGCCTGCGTCTGATGTATACCGGTACGGCGTTGCCCACCAACCAAGAGTCGGTGTTCTGGCTCAACGTTCTAGAGATCCCGCCGAAAGCCGAAGGCCCGGTGGACCTGAACGTATTGCAGATGGCCTTCCGTTCGCGGATCAAGATTTTTTATCGGCCAGACAACTTGCCAGGCAGCGCCGCCGAGGCCATCAGCCAGGTGCAATGGTCGCTGGAACAGCAAGGCAAGGGCTTTGCGCTGAAAGCCTACAACCCCAGCGCATTCCACGTCTCCCAGGTGGAGTTGAGCCTGGTGGCGGGCGGGCAACGCTACACCAGTGAAAACGGCATGGTCGGTCCAGGGGAGACCCGGATGTTCCCGCTACCGAACTTGAAGGCGCGGCCCGGGAGTGGGGCGGCGGTAGAGTTCAACGCCATCAACGACTACGGCGCGTTACTGCCAACCCGCCAGGCACTCAAACCCTGATCCCGATGTGAGCCTTTCTGCCCACGAGTGACTTATGACGACGTTCTCCAGCCCTGGTACTGACCTGCGGGCACGGCAGCGCTTTGCCTTGAATCCGTTGACAGTGCTTATTCTAAATGCCTTCGTCCTGGGGCCCGGCGCATTGCTGGCCCAGGATGCACATGCCGATGAAGAGGTACAGTTCAACGACGTATTCCTGCCCCAAGACTCCCGCAGTCTCGACCTGAGCCCTTACCAGAAAGGCAATCCGGTGCTGCCGGGCGAATACCGCGCTGACGTTGCAGTCAACGGTCGCCTGGTGACCCGTCAAGACATCCGTATTGAAGCCGAAACCGATGGCAGCAGCCCGGTGGTGTGTGTCAATAAAGCAGTATTGGAGATGATCGGCGTCGACCTGCGCCGCCTGACACCAGAGGCCACTGTTGAGCTGGAAAGCGGTAAGCAGTGCCTGGAACTGGCGCGGCTGATCGACGGCGCAACCGCTGCATTCTCGCCGTCTACCCAGTTGCTCGACATCAGCATTCCGCAGATTGCCCTGCGCCGTGATGCGCGCAATGCCGTCAGTCCGGAGTTGTGGGACCGGGGCGTTACCGCCGCGATGTTGAGCTACACCCTGAACGCCAACCACAACCAGACCCGCACCGGTAACTACGACACGGCGTATTTGGGCCTGAATGCCGGGTTTAACCTGGGCGATTGGCGTTTGCGCCATAACGGTTCGCTGAACTGGCAGAAAGACAGTGGCCAGACTTATCAGACGCTCAATACCTATGCCCAGCGCGACATTACGTCGCTGAAAAGCCAGCTGACCGTGGGCGAGGCCAACACCAGCGGCGAAATTTTTGACACCCTGGCTTATCGCGGGGTGCAACTGGGCACCGACGATCGCATGTTGCCCGAATCCCAGCGCGGCTATGCGCCAGTGATTCGCGGTATCGCCCGCACCAGCGCACGTGTTGCGGTGCGCCAGGCGGGAAACCTGCTGTACGAAACCACGGTGGCGCCGGGCGCGTTTGTGATCGACGACTTGTATTCCACTGGTTATGGCGGTGACCTGGACGTCACTGTGTACGAGGCTGACGGCAGCGAGCAACGCTTTATCGTGCCGTTCGCCGCGACCGCTCAACTGCTGCGACCCGGTACCTCGCGCTTCAACCTGACGGCAGGGCAAACCCGCAACAATTACATCTCGCGCCAGGCCAAGGTGGTGCAGGGCACCTACCAACGAGGGTTGAGCAACCTGTTTACCGGCTACGGCGGTGTCCAGGCCAGCGACGACTACCGTGCAACCCTGGGCGGCCTGGCCTTGAGTACACCGATCGGCGCATTGGCGGCCGACGTCACACACGCACAGACCCAACTGCGCAGCGGCAGCTCAAGCGGCCAGAGCCTGCGCCTGACGTACAGCAAAAACATTCTCAGTACCGGCAGTAACTTCGCCCTGGCGGCTACGCGGTTCTCTACCGAGGGCTACCTGGACTTCAGCAACGCCGTACAACTGCTCGCAGCCGAGCGTGATGGCCTGGACACCAGCCTGTACGGCCGGCCTCGCAGCCGCTTGACGCTGTCCGCCAACCAGAGCCTGGGCGGTTGGGGCCAGGTGGCATTCAGCGGGTTTACCCAGAATTACTGGAACCTGCCAGGCAGCGATGTGCAGTACCAGCTCAGCTACAACAAGCAAGTCAACCAAGTGAGCTACGGCATCAGCGCCAACCGCAGTCGCGCAGGGCTGGGCGGCATGCAGAACTCGATGCTGTTCACCGTCAGCCTGCCGCTGGGCTTTGGCGACTCGATCAATCGTCCGCAACTGTCGGCGCGGGTCATGCGCGACACCGGCGGCAGTGTCAGCCAGCAAGCCACTGTGAGCGGCACCGCCGGGCAAGACCGCCAGTACAGTTACAGCGCGACTGCCGGTCACGACGGTGCCAGTGCCAGTAACAGCACAGCCCTCAACGGCCAATACACCGGTTCCAAGGCCATCGTCGGTGGCACTCTGAACAATGGCCAGGGCTACAACAGCCTATCGCTGAACGCCAGTGGCAGCGTGGTAGCTCACCCGAGCGGGGTGACGTTCACACCGTACCGGGGCGACACCATGGCAGTGGTCAGCGCTCCCGGTGCAGCGGGCGCAAAAGTGGTGGGTTACCCCGGCCTGAAACTCGATGGGCGCGGCAATGCCGTCGTGCCGTACCTGCGGCCCTATGAACTCAACGAAGTGGCGATCGACCCAGTCGGTACCTCACTGGACGTGGAATTGAGCGAAACCAGCCAGCAAGTCGCTCCCCGTGCCGGTGCCGTGGTGGCGTTGAAATACGGCACCCGCACTGGTGAAGCCTTGCTGCTCAACGTCAGCCTGGCCGATGGCAGCACGTTGCCGTTCGGCGCCTCGGTTGTGGATGACCGTGGCGTGTCGGTGGGCATGGTCGGGCAGGGCGGGCAGCTTTATGCCCGAATCAAGGAAAACGCGCACCGGCTGTTGATCAGTTGGGGCACCCAGGCCAACCAGCAATGTGCCTTGACGCTGCCTGCGGGCAAACGTGATGGCCAGCAACTGCGCCAGGTGGATGCGGTGTGCACCCCCGATCCCGTGGCGGCGGTTGCGGCCCGATAATGCTCTGAAGGAGAAACTGACATGATTCAGAAGAAACCCTGGGCCTTGCGCCTGCTGGCGCTATCTGGCCTGCTGGCCGGTGTCGCCTTTTGCAGTGCCAAGGCTGTTGCCGGCACCTGCGAACTCAATCCGGCAACAAACCCACTGGGCAGCCAGCCGATCATTGCCACCATGCCGCTGTTGGGCGCAAACCTGACCGTGGGGCGCGACCTGCCGGTTGGCAGTGAAATCTATCGCCAGACGTTCATGCCTACTACCACCACCAATTTACATTGCCTCAACCTGACAGCTCAGCCGCTGGAACGGGATTACTTCACCGCCACGCCATTGCCGTTGTCCGCCTGGATGGGCTCTCCCTACGGAGGCAAGACCTACGAGACTGGGGTCGCCGGAGTCGGCGTGGTGATCTGGTTTCGCAGTGACGTGCTGCCCTACACCTGGAGTATGCCCAACTGCGACACGATGATGGCCAACTGCGGGATCAACTCCGCACCTGGAAACATGGCATTGGTTGTGTCGCTGATCAAGACCGGCAATGTGGCGGCCGGCGTGATCAACGGAGCAAACTTTCCTTCGGTCGTTCGTGACATCGTCACCGACAACATCCTGCCCGTGCTGCGGCTGAACTTCTCCGGCACGATCAACATCGTCTCGCGTACCTGCACCACACCGGACGTGCCGGTGCCGCTGGGCAGTTATCGGGTCAGTGAACTGGGCGGCGTCGGGAATGGCACGCCATGGAAGGAGTTTGACATCCAGTTGCTCAATTGCCCGGCGTTCCACGGCTACTTTTCAACGACTGGCCCGCAATGGAGTAACGACGGCAGCACGTTGCCCGGTACTCGCACCAACAACGCAGTGAACTTCCGACTGGACCCGGTCAACGGCGTGATCGACGCGGCGAATGGCGTGATGAGCCTGACCAACAGCGCACCCGGCGAGGCGCCGGCGGCGACAGGTGTCGGCATCCAGATCGCTCGCCGCACAGCAGTGCCCGTACCTTTGGGCACCATGGTGGCGGGGTTCCAGGCCAGCCTGACGTCCTTGGAAGGCGCCAGCTTTGCCATCCCGCTGCAAGCGCGCTACCTGCAAACTCAAGGCACCGTAACCCCCGGGCCGGCAAACGGTGCCGCGGTGTTCACACTGGATTATCAGTGAACTATCCACTAGGAAATTTCCTACAAGAGCGCGGCACCATTCATACGTAGTCAACCCACCCCACACCCGATACTGAGCCTCGTTGAACGGCCCCACCGACCAAGCGGACCGGGCCTTGCAACCTGATTGAAGCCCTCATCGGGCTTCAGACTTTCCTCACTATCTGGATTACGTTATGAACAAGTTTGCGCTTAAAGGTCTGTTTGCCGCTGTCATCCTCGCCGCTGGTTCCCAGGCTGCCATGGCTGCTGACGGTGAAATCAACTTCGTCGGTTCCGTAACCGACAACACCTGCCCGGTGGTCGTGACTGACCTGAACGGTTCGGTCGGTGCTGGCGATGTGGGCCTGGGCGACGTGCCCGCCACTTCCCTGGCTACCGTTGGTGCTGTTGCCGGTGGCGGCGCGTTCTCCCTGACTATTGACACTAACGCCCCAGGTTGCAGCGTCACCGGCAAGAGCGCCGTGGTCAAATTCCTGTCCCTGAGCGGCACTGCCGGCGCCAGCGGCCAGTGGATCGGCATCACCCCGGACGCCGGTCACGCCACCAACGTTGCAGTACAGATCAAGGACGCCACCGACAAGGACGTGCAACTGGGCCTGGAATCGGCTCCGTACCTGGACCTGACCCAGCCGCTGCGCTTCACCGCCAACTACATCGCTACCGGCATTGCGACCTCCGGCCCGGCCAACGCCAAGGCTGCGTTCACCGTCGAGTACCAGTAAGCCCTGTTGATGCGCCGCTGCAGCGTTGATGCGCGCAGCGGCCATCCCCTCGCTCACGGCAAGAGGATGATCGAAATGAACGTTTCCCCCTTCAAGAAGGCATCGGCCCTGGCGCTGTTGCTCAGTACTGCACTGCTCAGCACGGCCAGCCAGGCCGGTGTGATGCTCGGCGGCACGCGGATCGTGTTCGACGGCAACAAACGCGACGCGTCGATCACCGTCAGCAACACCACGGCGCAGCCGTACATGGTGCAGACCTGGGTCAACACCGAAGCCGATGACATGACCACCGCCACGCCCTTTGTGTCGACGCCGCCGCTGTTCCGACTGGACCCGCGCAAAGAGCAAATGGTGCGCATCCAGAAAGTCGCCGGCAACCTGCCGAGCGACCGTGAATCGGTGTTCTATTTCAACGCCCAGGAAATCCCGGTGGCCAGCGAAGGCAACGCCAATACGCTGAAGATTGCCATGCGCACCCGCGTCAAATTGTTCTATCGCCCGGCCGGTCTCAAGGGCAATGCGATGGAAGCACCGTCGCAGCTGACCTGGAGCCTTGCGCAGGAACAGGGCAGGGCCGTGCTGGTGGTCAATAACCCGTCGCCGTTCCATATCTCGTTCATTGGCGTGACTGCCAAGTCTGCCGGCCAGAGCGTCGAGGTCAACGAGCCGACGATGGTCGCGCCGATGAGCAGCCAGCGTTATCCGCTGCCGGGCTTCAAAGGCACAACCGGCGAAGTGGTGTTCTCGGCCATCAATGATTACGGCGGCTACAGCGAGCCGCAGACCGTGTCACTGAACCGCTGATTCCTTTTCTTCCTGTAGACGTTTGCGCGTGCCACGACTGTGGCGCGGCGGCCGGGTATTGCCATGCGAATCGATAACTCCTTCAGCTTTAGTCGTTTGCCTTTGTGGGTCGCCGTGGCGGCCGCCTGTGCCGGTGAATTGGCCGTGGCCGGTGAGCCTGCCAAGTTCGATGCCGGCTTCATGCAGTCGTTTGGCGGCGCCGGGGCCGGGCCCAACCTTGACCTGGATGCGGTGGCTAACAGCGGCAGCATCGGTCCTGGTACCTACCCGGTGCTGATTCGCCTGAACCAGAGCTTTTTCGACCGGCGTGACATGACCTTCATCAAGGATGAGCAGGGCAGTGACGTACGTGTATGCCTGTCCGAGGCTTTTCTCAAGGAACTCGGGGTGAAGCTGGAGGCGTTCAAGGTGCCCGGCGAAACACTGCCCGCGTGCATCGACCTGGCAGCTCTGATCGAAGGCGCCTCGGTGACCTTCAACGCCAACTACCTGGCCCTGGATATCAGCGTGCCGCAGATCGCCCTGAGCCGGGATGCGGCCGGCTACGTGGCACCGTCGGAATGGGACCGCGGCATCAACGCCGCGATGCTCAACTACCAGTTTTCCGCTGCGCAAACCAACAGCGACGCCCGGGGCACCGGCAATCAGTACAACCTGTATGCCACCGGTGGTTTCAACCTCGGCGACTGGCGTTTTCGCTCCAGCTCCTCGTTCCGCCAGGGCGATGAAGGTGGCCGCCAGTGGCAGCGCAGCAATACCTACGCGCAACGGGACATCACGCCGCTGAAGGCTACGCTGACGATGGGCGAGAGCTTCACCCCTGGCGATGTGTTCGACAGCGTGCCGTTTCGCGGTGTGCAACTGGCCTCGGACATGGGCATGTTGCCGGACTCGATGCAGGGCTACGCCCCGGTGATCCGTGGCATCGCCGAAACCCAGGCCAAGGTCGAAGTGCGCCAGAACGGCTACTCGCTGTACACCACTTACGTGGCGCCAGGTGCGTTTGAAATCAACGACCTCAACGCCGCCTCGGGCAGCGGCGACCTGGAAGTGATCATCACCGAAGCCGACGGCCGTGAACGACGTTTCACCCAGCCGTACGCAACCCTGGCCAACATGCTGCGGGAAAACACCTGGCGCTATAGCGCGACTGTGGGCGAATACAACTCGGCCAACGGCGGCGAGCGGCCGATGTTTACCCAGGCGTCCCTGGCCTATGGCTTGCCGTTCGACCTGACCCTGTACGGCGGCTTTCTGGGGGCTGATTTTTACCGTGCCGGTGTGGTTGGCGTGGGCAAGAGCCTGGGCAGCATCGGCGCCGTCTCGGTCGACGTCACCCAGGCGCAGACCGACGTGCCCAAGGCCGTCACCACCCAAGGCGACAGCAAAAAAGGCCAGAGCATCGGCCTGCGCTACGGGAAGGCATTTGAAAGCGGCACCTCGGTGCGCTTCGCCGGTTACCGCTACTCCACCGAAGGCTATCGCGACTTCAGCGAAGCCGTGGATTTGCAGCAACCCAACGACTACAGCCAGTTCTCCAAGCGCAGCAAGGTCGAGGCCAGCGTCAACCAGGCCCTGGACAACTACGGCTCGCTGTACTTGAACCTGAGCAAGCAGAACTACTGGGGCACGTCCCGTGAAGACAAGCAGATGCAGCTGGGTTTCAACACCCAGTACAAGGGCGTGACCTATGGCGTGTACGCCAGCAAGACCCTGACAGACGACTTCGGCTCCAACAACCAGGTGGTCTTCACTGTGTCCATGCCCCTGGGACAAACCCGCAGCACCGGTACGTTCAGCGTCACCCGCAACAATGACGGCAGCCTGGATCAACGGGCCGGCCTCAGTGGTCGCGATGGCAACCTGAACTACAACGTCAACGCCAACCGCGTGGAAAACACCGGTAACAACGGTTCGGCACTGCTGGGCTACCGTGCACCGTTTGCCCAGTTGGGCGCCGGTGTGAGCGTCGGCTCGGGCTACCGGCAGACCTCGGTCAGCGCGGCGGGCTCGGTGCTGGCCCATGCCGATGGCGTGGAATTCGGCCAAACCCTGGGTGAAACCGTGGCGCTGGTGGAGGTCAAGGACACGCCGAAGGTCGGCCTGCTGAATGCCCCGGGCACCCTGACCAATGACCGCGGATACGCCCTGGTGCCGTACGTCACGCCGTATCGCAAGAACCGCGTGGCCGTGGACACCAGCGAACTGGACACCAGCGTCGACATCGCCGAAGGCGTGACCAACGTGGTGCCGCGTCGCGGTGCGGTGGTCAAGGCGGTATTCGCCGCCGGCCGATCGGAAAAAATACTGCTCAACGTCCGCTTGCAGGACGGCTCGCTCTTGCCTTTCGGCACCACCGTGCAGGACGACCAGGGCGCCAGTGTCGGCGTGGTCGGCCAGGCCGGACAAGTGCTGCTGTCGGCGGGCAAAGGTGTCACCTACACCATGAAATGGGGTGGCAACGCCGCGCAGCAGTGTGAAATCAATTTGGATATCAGCAGCACGCCAGCCACCGACGGTTATCGGGTGATGGACGCTGTGTGCGTAGGAGTTCGTCCATGAAACAGATAAACAAGTGGAAAAAACGCGTGCTGTTGAGCGCGCTGGCGGTGGCACCGTTTGCCCTGTCAGAGATGGCGTTGGCCGACTGTGCGTCTACCAGCGCGACCCAGAGCGTACACCCCATCGGGGATGTGTACATTCCTCATGATGTGCCGGTGGGGTCAACCATCGGGCTGGTCAAGTACACCCGCTTCCCGATCATCAACTGCACGACGACGGTACCGTTTTCAATCCAGGCCAACATGCTCGGTGCCAAGTTACCCGCGGTCACCGCCGCCATTGGCGCGGTGCAAGGCAGCCAACTGTACGCGACGAACATACCGGGAATCGGGGTAGGCGTGGTCAACGAAAGCCGCCCCAGCTTTCTGTGCCGGACCTCCGGCAACTGGTACTTCCCGCTGACGTACGCCAGCTGTAATACCGGTGGTTTCGCCTCCAATACCAATAACAGCTTGATCCTGATCAAAACCGGACCGATCCCGGCAGGCGTCAATGATTTCGGCAACCTGCAGGTGTACACCGTCACGATCAACAACAACGGTACGCCGTTCGACTGGATCGACGGTCGCCTGACCGGCAGCGTGACCGTGGCCGGCTGCAGCATGCCCGAAGGCGTGGGCAGCATCATCGACGTTCCGTTGAACAACTGGGAAAAGCGCGTGTTCAACGGTCCCGGCAGCGTCACGCCAACCGAAAGTTTCAATATCCCGCTGAATAACTGCATTGCCGGGACGTACGCGGGGAATCCGACCTGGAACTACTTCCAGGGCAACACCGCCAACATCCGCCTGGATGGCGCCAAGGGGTCGGTGATTGTCGATGCCGGCCAGGGAGTCCTGGGGCTCAACTCTGAAGCCACCGCCAGCGGCGTGGCGGTACAGGTGCTCAAGCAGGACGGAACCGTGCTGCCGCTGGGCGTCGACGTACCGATCATGCCGGTCCAGGACGGCACCACCAACCTGCAGTTCGGTGCCCGCTACATCCAGACCGCCGGCGACGCCTCCGGGCCGCAGCCCGGTATTGCCAACGCCACCGCGAACTTCACCATCACCTACAAATAGGAAAAACCCCATGCAACGTTTTACCCGTCGCTTCATGGCCGCTTGCGTGCTCTCCACCGTGGTTGCCAGCGGTGCTGCTATTGCCAACGATCACCCGACCATCCGCGCCATGTCGGGTGCCGAGCAGATCAAGCAATTGCCGGCCGCCAAGACCGCGCTGATCGTGATCGACTTCCAGAACGAATACTTCACCGGGCGCATGCCAATCCCGGATGGCGCCAGTGCCCTGGCGAAAACCCGCGAGCTGATCAACTACGCCGACAGCCACAAGATCCCGGTCTACCACGTGCAGCACGTGTCGCCGGCCGGCGCTGCGGTATTCGCCATTGATGGCGAGACCGTAAAGTTCCACAAGGACATGCAGCCACGCCCTCAGGACCACGTGGTGCAGAAGAACACCGTAAGCGTGTTCGCCAGCACCGACCTGGCCACACAACTGAGCAAGGCCGGGATCAACACGCTGATCATCAGCGGCCTGATGACCCACGCCTGTGTCGCCGGTGCCGCCCGTGATGCAGCGCCACTGGGTTTCAACGTGATCGTTGCTTCCGATGCTTCTGCCACCCGTGCGATCACCCGTCTCAATGGCCAAAGCGTCGACAAGGACGCCTTGCATCAATCGGCACTGGCCGAAGTCGAGGACACCTTCGGCGATGTGATGACCACCGAGCAAATCGTCAAGTTGCCCGTGCTCTAAACCGCTGCGACACGCCCGGCGTCATACCCGGGCGACCTTATTCCTTTCAGATGAGCCGACTTCAATGACGAGTTTTCCCATACGCGTGCTGGTACTCGAGGATCATCCTTTTCAACGTGCCGTCGCAGTGAGCCTGCTGCGCCAACTGGGTTGCCACGAGGTATTCGAGGCCGCAGACGGTGTGCAGGCGCTGACGGTGCTGCAACAGGTGGGCGGGGTGGATATTGCCCTGTGCGACCTGTGCATGGACGGCATGGATGGCCTGGAGTTTCTTCAGCAGGTGGGGCACTCGGGACTGGTCGGCTCGGTGATTATCAGCAGCTCACTGTCGGCCGATGTGCGCCGCACGGTGCAGCAGATCGTTTCGTTGCTGGGCCTGGAAATGCTCGGTGACGTCGGCAAGCCGTTGCAGGCCCACGCCCTGGAGACCCTGCTAAAAAAGCGCTCCAGTGGCCCTGGTGTCGCGCCACCCAAGGCTGCACCGGTACGCCTGGCCAGCGATGAAGAAGTGCGGTGGGCCCTCAACGAACAGCAACTGCAGGCCTGGTACCAGCCCAAGGTCGACCTGCATACCGATGACGTCTGCGGCGTAGAGGTGCTGACCCGCTGGGTGCACCCGTTGCGCGGCATCCTGTCGCCGGCCGTGTTCATGCCGGTGCTGGAGCGCTGCGGCTTGCTGGATACGCTGTTGTTCATGCAGATGAACCAGGCCCTGAGCCTGCAGCGACTGGCGAAAAACGCCGGGCTGGCGCTTGACCTGTCGTTCAACCTGAATGCCAGCCAGTTGACCAACAGCAACCTGACCGCAGTGATCAAGGGCATCCTCTCGCTGCACCAGACGGCACCTGCCAGCGTGACCTTCGAACTCACCGAAAGTGGCCTGCTGGAAGCCCCGGCCACCAGCCTGGAAACCCTGGTGCGCCTGCGCATGATGGGCTGCAAGTTGTCCATCGACGACTTTGGTGCAGGCTTCTCGTCGTTGCAGCGCCTGTGCCAGTTGCCGTTCAACGAGATCAAGCTCGACGGGGAGTTTATCCGCACCTTGCTCCACGAACCGCGCTGCCAGGCAATCGTCAGCAGTACCCTGGCATTGGGGGAAACCCTGGGGATGTCCGTGGTAGTGGAAGGCATCGAGACGGAGGAGCAGCGCGAGTCGTTGCTCGCGATGGGATGCACTCAAGGGCAGGGCTACCTGTTCGCCCGGCCCATGAATGATGTGGATCTGCTGCGCTGGCTACCGGCCGCG
>NZ_JACARS010000137.1:0-16029 GCF_013386485.1 Pseudomonas sp. P7758
CCCCCGCACCGCCCCGCACCATGGCCGCCACCTGCATAACCCCAATAACAACAGGTCTGACACCATGAGCACTTTCGACCCGCGCCGGCTTTTGCTGGCAATCGCTGTCGCCAGCATTGCCCTCCCCGTTGTCGCTGAAGAACACGGCTTCCTGGAAGACGCCAGCGCCAACCTCAACCTGCGTAATTTCTTCTTCAACCGCAACTACACCAATCCCACCAAGACCCAGGGCGGCGCACAGGAGTGGACGCAAAGTTTCATCCTCGACGCCAAATCCGGCTTTACCCAGGGCACCGTCGGTTTCGGCGTGGATGTACTGGGCCTGTACTCATTGAAGCTCGATGGCGGGCGCGGCACGGGTGGCACCCAGCTGTTGCCGCTGGACCNNGAAAGTCGGCGAATGGATGCCGGTGCTGCCGATCCTGCGTTCGGACGATGGCCGCTCGCTCCCGCAAACCCTGCGCGGCGGGCAAATCACCTCCAAGGAGATCGACGGCCTGACCCTGTACGGCGGCCAGTTCCGCGCCAACAGCCCACGGGACGACAGCAGCATGACCGACATGTCCATGTTCGGGAAAACCGCGTTCACCTCCGACCGCTTCAACTTCCAGGGCGGCGAATATGCCTTCAACGACAAACGCACCCAGATCGGTGTGTGGAACGCCCAACTCAAGGACATCTACAGCCAGCAATACCTCAACCTGATCCACAGCCAACCGGTGGGCGACTGGACCCTGGGCGCCAACCTCGGGTTCTTCTATGGCAAGGACGACGGCAGCGCCCGCGCCGGTGACCTCGACAACAAGACCTGGTCCGGACTGTTCTCGGCCCGATACGGCGGCAACACGTTCTACGTCGGCCTGCAAAAACTCACCGGCAACAGCGCCTGGATGCGCGTCAACGGCACCAGCGGCGGCACCCTGGCCAACGACAGCTACAACGCCAGCTACGACAACGCCCAGGAAAAATCCTGGCAGGTACGCCATGACTATAACTTCGCCGCCCTGGGTATTCCGGGCCTCACGCTGATGAACCGCTACATCAGCGGCAGCAACGTACACAGCGGCACGGTGACCGATGGCAAGGAATGGGGACGGGAAAGTGAAGTGGCCTACGTGGTGCAGAGCGGAGCGCTGAAGAATCTCAATGTGCGCTGGCGTAACTCCAGCATGCGCCGGGACTACAATAACAACGAGTTTGATGAAAACCGGTTGATCGTCAGTTACCCGATAAGCCTGCTGTAAAGCCTCGACAGTCTTGTTGTATGGTGCGCGCGTGTCATGGATGACCCGCCCCAGCAGCCAATGTCATTCGAGTCCGCCATGAAACACTTCGCCACCGTATCGGCCGCACTAGCCCTGGCCCTGAGCCTCAGCGGTTGCATCGGCCCGCCTCTGGCGCTGACACCGCAAACCGAACAACGCCTGAAAACCGAGGCGCCAATCCGTTTTTTGCTGACCTTCGATGACGGCCCCAGCGCCTCGGGCTTCATGAACCCCAGCCGTTCGGTGATGGCGGACCTGGCGAACAACCCGATACAGCCGGGGATCAAGGCGGTGTTCTTCCTGCAGACCGAGGCGCCCCGCTCCGGCGGCAACCCGCGGGGCTACAAGACCATGGAGCGCGAATACGCGGCCGGCCATATCCTGGGCTTCCACACCGCGACCCCGTGGCACAGCAACCATCGCTTGCAGAATCCGGCTGAACTGGAGCACTACCTCAGCCTGGGTTCATCGACCCTCACCTCCATCACCGGCCAACCGCCCACACTGGTACGCCCGCCGTTCTGGAACTACGACAAGCGCACCTTCGCCGCCTATCAGCAACACGGCATGCATGTGTTGCTGACCGACCTGAGTGCAAACGATGGGGTGATCTGGGTGTTCAACGGCAGCCCGCGTCGACGGGAAAACCTGATACGCCAACTCTCGGTGGTGCGTGAGCGCATCGCCAAAGGCGAATTACCGACGGTGGACGGCGTGATCCCGGTGGTGGTGACCTTCCACGATATCAACCGCTACACCGCCTGGCACTTGAAGGAATACCTGCAAATCCTGCTGGACAGCGCCCATATCAATGGCGTGCCCCTCGCCACACAGCCTTTCTACACCGACCGGACAACCTTGCAGCGAGCCGCCATGGCCCGCACGGTAAAAAGCGCCGACGAAGTGGTGCACCTGCCAGGTGTGTGGAATTGGGTGTGGGACGCTGACTCGCACTAGGCGCGCGACTCTACCCCCAACTCATCCCACACCGACTCGGCCAAGTGAAACGTCGCATTCGCCGCCGGAATCCCGCAATAGATCGCGCTCTGCATCAGCACTTCCTTGATCTCGGCGCGGGTCACACCGTTGCTCGCGGCGGCGCGCAGGTGCAGCTTCAGCTCTTCGCTGCGGTTCATGCCGATGAGCATGGCGATGGTGATCAGGCTGCGGGTATGCCGCGGCAGGCCCGGGCGGGTCCAGATATCACCCCAGGCGTGGCGGGTGATCATTTCCTGGAACTCGCTGTTGAACTCGGTCAGGGCGTTGAGGCTGCGGTCGACGTGGGCGTCGCCCAGCACTTCGCGGCGCACTTGCAGGCCTTCGGCATAACGTTGTTTCTCGTCCACAAAACGCTCCTCATGCAACGGTGACGACAGGCACATACCTGTGGCGAGGGAGCTTGCTCCCGTTGGGTCGCGCAGCGGCCCCAGTGAGGCCGCTGCAGGGTTTTACAAATAGTTGGGTTGCGGCTGCTCAGGGGCTGCTACGCAGCCCAACGGGAGCAAGCTCCCTCGCCACAGGGTTCAGCGATACTCAGCGCGATAGCAGAAATTCCAGCACACGGTCGCTGAACGCCGCGCCGGCTTGCACGTTGGACAAGTGCGCGGCATAGAACTCGGCATACTCGGCGCCCTGCACATGCGCCTGGATAAAGTGCCCACCCGCCGGCGGCGTCACCGCATCTTCGCTGCCTGCGATCACCAGGGTCGGCACCTTGATCGACGCCAGTTGCTCGCGGAAATCCGCGTCGCGCACGGCCGCGCAGTTTGCGGCATAACCCTGGGGATCAGTCGCCGCCAGCATATCGGTGATCAGCTTGGCCTGGTCAGGATGAGCCTCGGCGAAGTCGGCGGTGAACCAGCGGGCAATTGACGCATCACGCAGGGCAACCATCGCGGCCGCACCGTCGCGCAGGACCATCTCGATCCGCGGGTTCCAGATCTCCGGCGTGCCGATCTTCGCGGCGGTGTTGCACACCACCAGCCGGCGCAAACGCTCACCCGCGTTGATCCCCAGCCACTGGCCGATCAGGCCGCCCATGGACAACCCGCAGAAATGCGCGCGCTCGATCTGCAACGCATCCAGCAGCGCCAACACGTCACGGCCCAATTGCTCGATGCTGTAGGGGCCTTCGGTGACCAGCGACTTGCCATGGCCGCGGGTGTCGAAACGCAGCACCCGGAAGTACTGGGTGAACGCCTCGATCTGGATGTCCCACATATGCAGGTCGGTGCCCAGGGAGTTGGACAGCACCAGTACCGGTGCATCTTCGGGGCCATCGAGTTGGTAGTTCAGTTCGCCATCGGCGAGTTGTACAAATCCCACAGCAGCCTCCTCAGGCAGTCAAAGCAAAATGTTCGGCCACGGCCCGGGTGACCCAGGTGTGCGCCTGGCCCAGGTAGTGCGCCGGGTCCAGCAGGCGATCGAGTTCGGCCGCCGAAAGCTCGGCAGTCACTTGCGGTTCATCCCCCAGCACCGCCCGCAGGTGGCGCCCGTCGGCGACGGCGCGTTTGCAGCATTGTTCCAGCAGATGGTGCGCGGTTTCGCGGCCCAGGCGCTGGGCGAGGACGATGCTGACCGCTTCGGCCAGTACCAGGCCCTGGGTCAGATCAAGGTTTTGGACCATGCGCCGGGGGTCGACTTCCAGGCCTTCGCTGACCAGCAGCGCCTGATGCAATGCACCGGATACCAGCCGGCAAATCTCCGGCAGGGTTTCCCATTCGGCGTGCCACAGGCCCAGGCTGCGTTCGTGTTCCTGGGGCATCGCGCTGAACATCGTTGCCACCAGGCCGGGCACTCGCGTGGCAGCGCTGATCAGCACGGCAGCGCCCACCGGGTTGCGCTTGTGGGGCATGGTCGAAGAGCCGCCCTTGCCGGGGGCCGACGGCTCAAATACTTCCGCCGCTTCGGTCTGCATCAGCAGGCTGATGTCGCGACCCAGCTTGCCGAGGCTGCCGGCGATCAAACCGAGCACCGAGGCAAACTCCACCAGGCGGTCGCGCTGGGTGTGCCAGGGTTGCTCCGGCAGGCCCAGCTGCAACTCGGCGGCCAGTGCTTGCGCCACCGGCATCGCCTGTTCACCGAGGGCCGCCAGGGTTCCGGAAGCACCGCCAAATTGCAGCACCAGCAAACGCGGCTTGAGCTCACTGAGGCGCTGCAGGTTGCGGGTGACTGCGCCGAGCCAACCGGCGATCTTCATGCCCAGCGTGACCGGCGTTGCATGCTGCAGCCAGGTCCGGCCCGCCAAAGGAGTTGTCCCGTAACGCTGGGCCTGGGCGGCAAGAATGTCCCCCAACCGCGCCAGGTCATGTTCGATCAGCTCGACCGCACTGCGCAGTTGCAGCACCAGGCCGGTGTCCATCACATCCTGGCTGGTAGCGCCCAGATGCACATAACGTTCGGCGCCGGCATCTTCGCTGGCGATCAACTTGCCGAGGGCCTTGACCAACGGAATCGCAGAGTTGCCTGCGGTGGCGATGGCGTCGCCGAGGGCATCTACGTCGTAGAGAGAAGCCAGGCAGGCCTGGGCAATGGGCGCGACGGCCGCTTGCGGGATCAACCCGACCTGAGCCTCGGCCCGGGCCAGCGCCGCTTCGAAATCCAGCATGCCCTGCAAACGCCCCTGGTCGCAGAACACTTCGGCCATGCCGTTGGCGGTGAAGTAGGCGTCGAACAGTTGGTTGCTCGTGCGCATCGTCATAACACATCCCTAGGTGGCGCATACCCGGCAACGGGCATGCGCCAGCCGGTTACAGATCGTGGTGCAAATACGCCGCCTCTTTGGGCAGGCGCAAGCTGAACAGGAACGCCACCGCCATCATCGCCGTGACGTACCAGTAGAAGGTGTTCTCCATGCCCATGGACTTGAGCCCCAAGGCCACATATTCCGCCGAACCGCCGAAGATCGCGTTCGCCACCGCATACGCCAGGCCCACGCCCAGTGCGCGTACTTGTGGCGGGAACATTTCGGCTTTCACCAGGCCGCTGATGGAGGTGTAGAAGCTCACGATGGCCAGGGCCAGGGTGATCAGCACAAAAGCCAGGAACGGGCTGCTGACGGTTTTCAGGGTCAACAGGATTGGTACAGTGCACAGCGTGCCCAGGGCACCGAACCACAGCATCGAGTTACGGCGGCCAATCTTGTCCGCCAGCATGCCGAACACCGGCTGCATGCACATGTAGAAGAACAGCGCGCCGGTCATGATGTAGCTGGCGGTCTTGGCGTGCATCCCGGCGGTGTTCACCAGGTACTTCTGCATGTAGGTGGTGAACGTGTAGAAAATCAGCGAGCCGCCGGCGGTGTAGCCGAGCACGGTGATAAACGCCGCCTTGTGATCGCGGAACAGCGCGGCAATGCTGCCGGCGTCCTTGTCTTCACGCATTTCCTTGCTGGTGGTTTCTTTCAGGGTGCGACGCAGCAACAGCGAGATCACCGCCGCAATGGCGCCGATCACGAACGGAATGCGCCAGCCCCAGGCCCGCAGTTCTTCTTCGGTGAGGATCTGTTGCAGGATCACCACCACCAACACCGCCAGCAGTTGCCCGCCGATCAGGGTCACGTACTGGAACGAGGCGAAGAACCCGCGCTGGCCCTTGAGGGCGACTTCACTCATGTAGGTGGCAGTGGTGCCGTATTCGCCGCCTACCGACAGGCCCTGGAACAACCGGGCGACCAACAGCAGGGCCGGGGCCCAGGCGCCGATGTCTTTGTAGGTGGGCAAAAAGGCGATGACCAGGGAACCGGCGCACATCATCAGCACCGAGATCATCATCGAATTCTTGCGACCGTGTTTATCCGCCACCCGGCCGAACAGCCAGCCGCCGATAGGGCGCATCAGGAAGCCGGCGGCGAACACGCCGGCGGTGTTCAGCAGTTGCACGGTGGGGTCGTCCGACGGGAAAAACGCCGGGGCGAAATAGATGGCGCAGAAGGCATAGACGTAGAAGTCGAACCATTCGACGAGGTTGCCGGAAGATGCACCGACAATCGCAAAAATCCTTTTGCTGCGTTCTTCTCCGGTGTAGTGGCTGGTTTTTGTTGTCATGTTTTTTCACTCAGTGGGAACGGTTATAGCCTAGACATACTTTGCAACAACCATGTTCCGCAAGCAGACTTTTGGATATTTGTTGCCTGGGCCGGCCTCATCGCGGGCAAGCCCGGCTCCCACATTTGGAATGCATTCCCCTGTGGGAGCTGGCTTGCCTGCGATAAATCCGCAACCCACTCAATAATCGAAGAACACCGTCTCTTCGTCTGTGCCCTGCAAAATCACATTCCACTGATACACACCCGCCGCATCCGCCTTGGCGATCAACGTGCGGCGGCGCTCCTGCGGCACACACGCCAGCAGCGCGTCATCCCCATTCGCCGCTTCACCGTCAAAGTAAATCCGCGTCAGCAGGTGCTTCACCAGCCCACGGGCAAACACCAGCACCACCAGGTGCGGCGCCTGGGTCGTGCCCTTCAACCCCGGCACACTGCCCGGCTTGATGGTGGTAAAGCGAAACCGCCCTTCGGCATCCACCGGCACCCGGCCGAAGCCTTCGAAGTTCGGGTCCACCGGTTTGTCCTGCTCATCCTCGGGATGGTCGTACTTGCCGGCCGCATTGGCCTGCCAGACTTCCAGCATGGCGTCGTTGACCACATCGCCATTGCCATCCACCACCTGCCCGGTGATCGCCACGCGCTCGCCGAGGGTGGCGGCAACGGTCAGGTCTTCGCGGTTCAGCCAGGTCAGGCCGATGTGGTAATACGGCCCGACGGTGTGGGAAGTAGTCGCGTTGAGGCTCATCTCATTTCTCCATCGGCGTGGCGTCGCGGCCGCGCAGGACGATGTCCCAGCGGTAGCCGAGGGCATAGTGCGGAATGGTTTTTTCCAGATCGAACGAGGCGATCAGGCGCTCCTTGGCGGACGTGTCCGGGACGCAGTTGTAGATTGGGTCGTAGGCCAGCAGCGGGTCACCGGGGAAATACATCTGCGTCACCAACCGCGTCAGCACACTCGGGCCGAACAGCGAGAAGTGGATGTGCGCCGGGCGCCACGCGTTGTGGTGATTGCCCCACGGGTAGGCGCCTGGCTTGATGGTCTGGAACTGGTACCAGCCGTCGGCGTCGGTGACGGTACGCCCGGTGCCGGTGAAATTCGGGTCCAGCGGTGCGTCGTGCTGGTCGCGCTTGTGGTTGTAGCGGCCGGCAGCGTTGGCCTGCCAGATTTCCACGAGGATGCCGGGAACGGGCAGGCCGTTTTCATCCAGCACGCGCCCATGAATGATGATGCGTTCGCCCTGGGGCTCGCCTTCGTGCTGGGCGGTCAGGTCGTTGTCCTTCTCGTTGACGCGCTCGGCGCCGATGGTCGGGCCGGTGATTTCCGACAAGGAATGGGGCAGGAACACCAACGGCTTGGACGGCGAACGCAGGTTCGTCGACTGGTAGGCCGGGTGCAGGTAATCAGGCTGAGTACCCGCTTGCGGGCGCCGGTATCCGGGCTTGTCACTCATGGAGCAATCCTCTTTATTCTTGTGGGTCTCAAACGCGTTCGATCGCCAGGGCCAGGCCTTGGCCCACACCGACGCACATGGTCGCCAGGCCTTTGCTGCCACCGTTTTTTTCCAGCTGATGCAGCGCGGTCAGTACCAGGCGCGCACCGCTCATGCCCAGCGGATGGCCAAGGGCAATCGCGCCGCCGTTCGGGTTGACCTGCGGTGCGTCGTCGGCAATCCCCAGCTCGCGCAGCACGGCCAGGCCCTGGCTGGCGAAGGCTTCGTTGAGTTCGATCACATCGAAATCAGTTACCGCCAGGCCCAGGCGTTCCACCAGTTTGCGCACCGCCGGCACCGGGCCGATGCCCATCACACGCGGCGCCACACCTGCGCTGGCCATGCCCAGCACCCGGGCGCGGGCGGTCAGGCCGTGTTTTTTGACGGCTTCAGCAGAGGCCAGAATCAGCGCGGCGGCACCATCGTTCACACCAGAGGCGTTGCCTGCGGTGACGGTCTTGTCCGGGCCGTTGACCGGCTTGAGTTTGGCCAGGGCTTCCAGGGTGGTATCGGCCCGTGGATGCTCGTCGTGCTCGACCATGGTTTCGCCTTTTTTGTGGGCGACACGCACCGGTACGATTTCTTCGGCGAAGAAACCGACGGCCTGTGCAGCGGCCGTACGTTGCTGGCTGCGCAGGGCGAAGGCGTCCTGGTCGGCGCGGGAGACTTTATAGTCGTCGGCCACGTTGTCAGCGGTTTGCGGCATCGGGTCGACGCCGTACTGGGCCTTCATCAACGGATTGATAAAGCGCCAGCCGATGGTGGTGTCTTCCAGCTTCATGTTGCGCGAGAACGCCGCATCGGCCTTGCCCATCACGAACGGCGCGCGGGACATCGACTCGACGCCACCGGCAATCGCCAGTTCCATCTCGCCGCTGGCGATGGCGCGGAAGGCCGTGCCGATCGCGTCCATGCCCGAAGCGCACAGGCGGTTCAGGGTGACGCCGGGAATGCTCTCCGGAAGGCCCGCCAACAATGCCGCCATGCGCGCCACGTTGCGGTTGTCTTCGCCGGCCTGGTTGGCGCAGCCGAGGAACACTTCGTCCACCGCGCTCCAGTCCACCGATGGGTTGCGTTCCATCAGCGCCTTGATCGGCAGTGCCGCCAGGTCATCGGCGCGCACGGTGGACAAGCCACCGCCAAAACGGCCGATAGGGGTACGAATGGCGTCACAGATAAATACGTCGCGCATCAGGCTTCTCCGGGGGCTTGGCCGTGGGCGGCAGCGGTGCGTGCCTCAAGGTCGCGCAGGGCAGTCAGTTCAATCTCGGTGGGTTCGGCGCTGGTGGTCACCTGGTCGGCAAAACGAATCGCCCAACCGGTGGCGGCCACTACTTGCTCACGGGTCACGCCGGGGTGCAGGGCGGTGACGACAAATTCGTGGCTGCCCTCCTCCGGCTCCATGATGCACAGGTCGGTAATAATCCCTACAGGACCGGCGCCTGGCAGACCCAGGCGTTTGCGCGAGTCACCGCCTTCGCCGTGGCCGACCGAGGTGATGAAGTCCAGCTTGTCGACAAACGAGCGGGCCGACTGCTTGAGGATGATCAGCACGCTCTTCGCGGAGCCGGCGATCTCCGGTGCGCCACCGGCACCTGGCAGGCGCACTTTGGGCTGGTGGTAGTCACCGACCACGGTGGTGTTGATATTGCCGAAACGGTCGACCTGGGCCGCGCCGAGGAAGCCGACGTCAATGCGCCCGCCCTGCAGCCAGTAGCGAAAAATCTCACCGGTCGGCACCACGGTGTCAGCGGTTTCAGCCAGCTCGCCGTCACCGATGGACAGCGGCAGCACCGAAGGCTTGGCGCCAATCGGGCCGGACTCGTAAATCAGCACCACATCCGGCGACGATGTCAGGCGCGCCAGGTTGGCAGCCTTGGAGGGAAGGCCGATGCCGACGAAGCACACCGAACCGTTCTTCAGGCGGCGCGCGGCGGCGACGGTCATCATTTCGTTGGTCGAGTAAGCCATTATTTGGCCTCCTGCGCGGTGGCCAGCTTGGCCTGGAATTCACTGAAATTGGCGGTGCCGTGGATGTATTCGTTGATCCACGCAGTAAACGTCTCACGGTCCCGGGCGATGGGGTCCCAGGCCTGGTAGAAACGGTTGTCACGTTCGGTGTAACCGTGGGCGTAGGACGGATGCGCGCCACCCGGCACATGGCACACGGCAGTCAGGGCCCAGGTCGGCAGCACGCAGGCGTTCATCGGCGCGTTGAGGTCGTCGACGATTTCTTCAACGGTAACGATGCAGCGCTTGGCCGCCAGGGCCGCTTCCTTCTGCACCCCGAGGATGCCCCACAGCAGCACGTTGCCCTTGCGGTCAGCCTTTTGCGCGTGGATCACGGTGATGTCCGGGCGCACCGACGGCACGGCCGCCAGCACTTCACCGGTGAAGGGGCAGGTCACGGTCTTGATCAGCGGGTTGACCTTGGGCAGGTCGGAGCCGGCGTAGGCGCGCAACACCGCGAATGGCAGGCCGGAGGCACCGGCGACGTAGGCATTGGCCAGGTCGGCGTGGCTGTGCTCTTCGATCTCCAGCGGTTGCGGCCATTGCTTTTCAACGGCGTCCCGCAGGCGATGCAGGGAACCCACGCCCGGGTTGCCGCCCCAGGAGAAAATCAGCTTGCGTGCACAGCCGGCACCGATCAACTGGTCGTAGATCAGGTCAGGCGTCATGCGCACCAGCGTCAGGTCTTTCTTGCCCTGACGAATGATTTCATGACCTGCCGCCGTAGGAATCAGGTGAGTAAAGCCTTCGAGTGCAACGGTGTCGCCGTCATTCACGAACTGCTTTACCGCATCAGCCAGCGAAAGGATTTCAGCCATGGGGTGGGCTCCCGGTATCGATCGAAAAAGGCGCTGGAGGCAGCGCCGAAGTGCTTGAAGATTAAGCCGGGGGTCGGGGCCAAACAATCCGATAATCGACTGAGTGTTCGATTATCGAACGGATTGTTGTCTTGCTATCGGTCCGCTTCAGGTAGCGTCGGCATGGCTGACCATGCCCTTGATCACCACCGCGGTGGTGGCCAATGCCGCCGGGATCACCAGGGCGGTCAGCACCTGTTCGAAGTTCCAGCCCAGGCCCAGCAAGGTCGCGCCCATCCACGCCCCGAGGATCGCGCCGAAGCGGCCGATGCCGAGCATCCACGACACGCCCGTGGCGCGGCCCTGGGTCGGGTAGAAACGTGCGGCCAGCGACGGCATCGCCGACTGCGCACCGTTGACACACATGCCGGCAATCAACACCAGAGTCGCCAGCAGCGTGATATTGCCCAGGCTCTGCCCCACCGCGTAGGCAAACACCCCGGCCAGCAGGTAGAAGGTACCGATGACCTTGTGGGGATTGAACCGGTCCATCGCCCAGCCCACGCCGACCGCACTCAATACGCCGCCAAACTGGAACAACGCACCGATAAACGCGGCCTGTTCCATGCTGGCGCCGCTGTCGCGCATCAGGGTCGGCAGCCAACTGGTCAGCAGGTAAACAATCACCAGGCCCATGAAATACGTCAGCCACAACAGCAAGGTGCCGGCGCTGTAGGTGCCGGAGAAGATCACCGCGAACACGTTGCGCGCCTTGACGGTTTTCTGTTCGGGCACGCTGAAGCTCGAGGCCTGGGCGACGATGCCCGGCTCGATAGGCGCCAGGGTCTTGCGCACCTTGTCGGTGCCGCGATTGCGCACCACCAGATAACGCGCCGACTCCGGCAGCCAGAACAGCAGCACCACCGCGAGGATCAGCGGCAACAGGCCGCCGATCATCAGCAGGCTGTGCCAGCCATACGCCGGGATCAGCTTGGCCGAGATAAACCCGCCACCGGCCATGCCCAGGTTGAAGCCGCAGAACATGCTGGTCACCAGCAGGGACTTATGGCGTTCCGGGGTGTATTCGGAGAGCAGTGTCGTGGCGTTCGGCATGCCGGCGCCCAGGCCGAGACCGGTGAGGAAGCGCAGGATCAGCAGTTGATCGACGTTGCTGCTGTAGGCCGAGGCCAGGCTGAAGGCCCCAAACACCAGCACCGCCCCCACCAGCACCACCTTGCGCCCGAAGCGGTCGGCGAGTGGGCCGGAGCCCAGGGCGCCGAAGACCATGCCGATCAACGCGGCACTCATCACCGGGCCGAGGCTGGCGCGGTCGATGCCCCAGTCCTGGGACAGCGCCGGGGCGATGAAGCCCATGGCGGCGGTGTCGAGGCCGTCGAGGAAGACGATGAGAAAACACAGGATCACCACTCGCCACTGATACCGCGACAGCGGCTGGGCGTTGATGAAGGACTGAACGTCCAGGCAAGTACCGACAGCAGGTGAAGGCTGATTCATTATTTTTATTTCCACACCGATGGGCGGGCGAACGACCTTGAGTCGTCATTATTATTGGGGCGGCGCCTTGAAGCGCTGCCGCACATTAATAAGCCTTGGGAAACACCGTCAATTCATCCAGCCGGGATCTGTGCGGTCACCGAACAGCTTACGCAAACAGCTGCGCGCTCAGCTCCTGGCTGGCACTGAGCATGCTCGGCAGGAAACGCTGCTCCAGCTCGCTGCGGCTGACCCGCCCGGCATGGGTGCTGACGTTCAGTGCCGCCAGGACCTGGCCCGAAGCGTCGTACACCGGCACGGCGATGGAACGCAGCCCTTGCTCCAGTTCCTGGTCGACAATGCACCAGCCCTGCTGCCGCACTTCCTGCAGGCATTCGAGCAAGGCTTGCGGGGTGGTGAGGGTGCGGCTGGTCTTGGTTTGCAGGTCGGCGTGGTCGAGGTAGTCCTGCAGCGAGGCGTCATCCAGCGCCGCCAGCAGGATACGGCCCATGGAGGTGCAGTAGGCCGGGAGACGGCCGCCCACGGAAAGGTCGACGGAAATCAGGCGTTGGGTGGTGGCGGAGCGGGCAATGTAGAGGATGTCATCACCTTCCAGGGTTGCCATGTTGCACGCCTCGTGGAGCTGCTCGCTCATGCGGTCCAGGTACGGCTGCGCCGAAACGGCCAGGGGCGTGGACGACAGGTAAGCGTGGCCGAGGGTCAGCACCTTGGGCAACAGCGAATAGGTACGCCCGTCGGTGGTGGCGTAGCCGAGTTTGATCAGGGTATGCAGGCAACGGCGTACGGCAGCGCGGGGGATTTCCGTGCGGTGGCTGATCTGGGCGATAGTCAGGTGGCGCTTGCGCTCCTGGAATGCCTGCACCACGGCCAGGCCGCGGGCCAGGGAGGTCATGAAATCCGGATCACCGGTAAACGCCTGGATGCGCTTGGCCGGTGACGCAACGATCGGCGGCGCCACTGATGCGAAGGAGTTGCGCAATTGATCGTTCATTTGGGGTCCTTTCTCTTATTTTTAACCGCTGCGGGAGGGTGACCGCTATTACAAGCCGCCGTGCAATGGCTGCACAAGGTAGGGCAACCAACATTGGGCGATTATCGGACGGTCATTCGATTATCGCAATTTGTCACCGCCGACCGGTGCCGGAACCCCTCTACATCCATTTGAGTGCCTTTCAGAATCGACTGATGTACGAGAGAAGTTAAGGTTGATTAACGCCTGTAGAACATTGCACGATTTATGGCGCCAATAGTTCAGCAAATACCCCACACACCTGCGTAACAAAACCCTCACACAAAGTTGACGATTTTTAACTTGTTGGCGATAGTGTTATTCAAGCGCGTGGCTATAATGCATCCTGTGCAGGAGCCAGCCTCGCCTGACCCCGAGGATAGATTTCACCCAGTCGTGCACCGGCTGCGTGCAGGCTCCGCCGCAAGTACCTGACACACATTTCGAATGCCTGCCAACTGCTTGTGGCTGTGACAAGAAAACTGTTGCTACGACAACTGCTCTTCTCCGGTATCGTGGCCGCGTGCAATAAAGAAGTGGTTTTTCCTGTATACCTTTCCACGCTGATCTTCAGATTGACGGTATACCGGGGGCGACTTCCCGGCATCGCGTTTCGCCGGAATCAAACTCAACTCAATTAGGTAACAATGTGACGAAAGACGAACTGCGCGCGGAACTTGAGCGCCAGGAACAACGTTACAAGGATGTTTACGGCGGGGAAGTCACCACCTACGCCGCCCAGCCAGAACCTGAACGCAAGCCATGGCGCAAACGAGCCAGCCTGCTCGACCAGGCCTTTGCCCAGGAAATCCAAAAGATTGAACAGGACCTCAAAGCCGAAGAGCCATAAGCGTTTCGGGTTGAGCTTCCAAAGGTGCCATCTCTCTGCCAGTACCACGCTGGTGGAGGGAAGCCCGTTATGTGGCCTTAGCGAAATTTCATACGATTGTTTCAGTTATTCCCTTCCGGCGCTTTATCCCGCAAATTTGATGGATCCTCCATATAAATCAATCACTTGCCAAAGCCCCGAAAACACCGGGATGCACGCCTCCCCCCCATTTTTTTTCGTTGAAGAATGTTACCGATGAGCAGCTAGTGCATTGATTACCGATGTTTTCTGGCATAATCGCGCCCCCTTACGACCGGGTCAGAAAACCTTCATGATCGATTTATTCAGCGGACTGGATGCTTGGGTTCTAGTGAGCCTGTTGCTCGCCCTGGCCTTTGTCCTCGCCTTCGAGTTCATCAATGGCTTTCATGACACCGCTAACGCGGTTGCCACAGTCATCTATACCAAAGCCATGCCTCCGCATCTGGCCGTGTTCTTCTCCGGGGTGTTCAACTTCCTCGGCGTGTTGCTCGGTGGGGTCGGTGTTGCGTATGCCATCGTGCACCTGCTGCCGGTGGAGTTGCTGATCAATGTGAACACCGGCCACGGTCTGGCCATGGTCTTCTCATTATTGGCAGCGGCGATCACCTGGAACCTCGGCACCTGGTATTTCGGGATCCCGGCGTCCAGTTCCCACACCCTGATCGGTTCGATCCTCGGTGTCGGCCTGGCCAACGCCCTGATCAACGACATTCCCCTGGCTGACGGCGTCAACTGGCAGAAAGCGATCGATATCGGCGCTTCGCTGGTGTTCTCGCCGATGGCTGGTTTCGTGGTTGCCGCCCTGGTGCTGCTGGGCCTGAAATGGTGGCGCCCGCTGTCGAAGATGCACAAGACACCGGACCAGCGCCGCAAGCTCGACGACAAGAAGCACCCGCCGTTCTGGAACCGCCTGGTCCTGGTGATTTCGGCGATGGCCGTGAGCTTCGTGCACGGCTCCAACGACGGGCAGAAAGGTATTGGCCTGATCATGCTGGTACTGATCGGCATCGTGCCGGCGCAGTTCGTACTGGACCTGGGCAGCACCACTTACCAGATCGAGCGCACCCGCGACGCCACGCTGCACTTGAATCAGTTCTACCAGCGCAATCAAGAAACCCTCGGTGAGTTCCTGGCCCTGGGCAAAAGCGTGAAAGACGATTTGCCGGGCAAGTTCCAGTGCAATCCGCAGCAGACTGAACCGACGATCAACGCCCTGCTGGGGACCTTGAAAGGTGTCTCTGACTACCATTCGTTGACCGCCGAGCATCGGATTGAAGTGCGTCGTTATCTGTTGTGCCTGGATGACACCGCGAAGAAGGTGGGCAAGTTGCCAGGCCTGGATGCGCGTGAGAAGTCGGACCTGGACAAGTTGCGCAAGGACCTGACGGCGACCACCGAGTACGCGCCGTTCTGGGTGATCCTGGCGGTGGCACTGGCCTTGGGCCTGGGCACCATGGTGGGCTGGAAGCGTGTGGTGCTGACCATTGGTGAGAAGATCGGCAAGCAGGGCATGACGTATGCCCAGGGTATGTCGGCGCAGATCACCACGGCCAGCATGATTGGCCTGGCCAACATCTTCAGCTTGCCGGTTTCCACGACCCATGTGTTGTCTTCGGGTGTGGCGGGGACCATGGTGGCGAACAAGAGCGGGCTGCAAGGTGGCACCGTCAAGACCATTCTGATGGCTTGGGTGTTGACGCTGCCGGCGACTGTGGGCCTGTCGGCCGGGTTGTTCTGGCTGGCTTCCAAGGCTTTGGGTAGCTGACAGCTCTTGGGCTTGTGAAGAGGGTGCGACCTGTGAGGGTCGTGCCTTTTTTTATGGCTGGGGTTTGGGTGTATATCCGTTATTTAGGTAACGGCCACTTATGGTTCCGCTCTTACAGCGGCTCACTTTTGAACAGCGCAAAAGTAAGCAAAACGCTCTTGCCCCACCACTCGGCACCTCGCCTAGGCTCGGTGTGCCCTCACTCCGGCTTTGGACCGTGGGCCGCCGTCATGGGCCATCCTTGGCCCAGGACCGCTAAC
>NZ_JACARS010000014.1:0-85360 GCF_013386485.1 Pseudomonas sp. P7758
GCCCAACGGGGGACAAGCCCCCTCGCCACAAAAAGCCCATCCACCCTGGGTGCGGTGGTTACTTGGCAGCCCAGGAATTGAAGCGCTGCTCCAGTTGCTCACCGTTATCCGCCCAGAAGCTCACGTCGATCTGCACCTGGTTGGCGATGTTTTCCGGGGTAGTCGGCATATCCTTCAGGATGTCCTTCGCCAGCAACGGTACCGCCTGGGTATTGGCCGGGCCGTAGGCGATGTTTTCCGAATAGGTCTTCTGCTGCTGCGGCTGCACCGAGAAGGCGATGAACTTCTTCGCCGCGTCAGCACGGTCTTTCGCCAGGCCTTTCGGAATGGCCCAGGCGTCGAAATCGTAGATCCCGCCGTTCCACACCACTTTCAAATTACTTTCTTTCTGCACGGCAGCGATCCGGCCGTTGTAGGCAGAACTCATCACCACATCGCCAGAAGCGAGGTACTGCGGCGGTTGGGCGCCCGCTTCCCACCACTGGATATACGGCTTGAGCTCATCGAGCTTCTTGAACGCACGGTCCTGGCCATCTTTGCCGGCCAGCACCTTGTACACATCCTTCGGCGCCACACCGTCAGCCATCAAGGCGAATTCCAGGGTGTACTTGGCGCCCTTGCGCAGGCCGCGTTTGCCCGGGAATTTCTTGGTGTCCCAGAAATCGGCCCAGCCGCCTGGCGGTGCTTTCAGTTTGTCGGCGTTGTAGGCCAGCACCGTGGACCACACGAAGAAACCCACGCCGCACGGCTGGATCGCGCCCTTCACGTAGTCGCCCGGGTTGCCGAACAGTTTCGGGTCCAGGGGCTCGAACATGTCTTCGTCACAGCCACGGGACAGTTCCGGCGACTCCACTTCCACCAGGTCCCAGGACACGCTCTTGGTGTCGACCATGGCCTTGACCTTGGCCATTTCACCGTTGTATTCGCCGGCGACGATCTTGCCGTTGCCCGCGCTTTCCCACGGTGAATAGAAGGCCTTGACCTGCGCCGCCTTGTTCGCGCCACCAAAGGACACCACCGTCAAATCAGGGCCTGCCATGGCCTGTGTCGCGCCCATCAAGCTCAGGGCCAGGGCGGAATATTTCAGGGATCTCAACATTGTTGTTCTCTCCACGTGTGAGGTTGGTGAAGCAAGGGGGCGATCAATTCGCCTCTAGAAGTGGGTCGAGTGCGCGAACGTGCTCGACTTGCCAGCCAATCGGTACCACGTCGCCGACCGCCAGGGCTGTGTCCAACTCGGCGATCGGTTGTTTCACAAAAAAATCGGTCTTGCCGCAGACTTCCAGGCGCACCCGCACGTGGTCGCCCAGGTAGATGAACTCGGCCACGCGCCCGGAGAAACGGTTGACGCAGCTTTCGCTGGAGCCATTCAGGCTGACGCGCTCAGGGCGCACCGACAGGGTCACCGGGCCGCCGACCTGGCCGACGTTCACCGCCAGCGCCTCGACCTTTTCGCCGCGCGCCAGCTCGACCACGCAGCGGTCGCCGGTGTGGCTGTGCAGGCGGCCATTGAGGCGGTTGTTCTCGCCAATGAAGTTGGCGACGAAGGTGTTTTTCGGTTCTTCGTACAAGGTACGCGGGGCAGCGATCTGCTGGATCTCGCCCTGGTGGAACACCGCCACCCGGTCGGACATGGTCAGTGCTTCGCCCTGGTCGTGGGTCACGTACACCACCGTCACGCCTAGGCGCTGGTGCAGGTGCTTGATCTCCATCTGCATGTGTTCGCGCAGTTGCTTGTCGAGGGCGCCGAGGGGTTCGTCCATCAGCACCAGCTGTGGCTCGAACACCAGCGCCCGGGCCAGGGCCACCCGCTGCTGCTGGCCACCGGAGAGTTGCGCCGGGTAGCGCTGGGCGAAGGCATCGAGCTGGACCATGCTCAGTACACGCTTGACCCGCTCGCTGATGTCGGTCTTGCTCAGGCCGCGTACAGAGAGCGGAAACGCCAGGTTCTCGGAGACGGTCATGTGCGGGAACAGCGCGTAGTTCTGGAACACCATGCCGATGTCGCGCTTGTGGGGCGGAACGTTGTTGATGGAGCGGCCGGCCAGCTGGATCTCGCCGGCGGTGGGGGTTTCGAAACCGGCGAGCATCATCAGGCTGGTGGTCTTGCCAGACCCGGACGGCCCGAGCAGGGTCAGGAACTCGCCCTTGCGAATCTCCAGGTTGAGGTCTTTGACGATCAGGTTCTCGCCGTCGTAGCTCTTCTGCACGCCACGAAAGCTGACCAGCACATCATTTGAATCCACCTCGCTCATACCCGCACCTTTTTGTTTTGGACTGCCGTGGAACAAGCGTAGTCCCAGGGCAAGACCGCGCAAATCGGGGGCCCGGAGAGATTGGCATCAGCAGGATGGAAGGTTTGGGGTAGGGATTGCCCTACACGGATGGCGGGGATAGAACAGAGCAGTTACAAACCCCACGCTACAAGCAGCAAGACCGGGCAGCGCGGCGCTCGGCAGGCAGTCGCAAACAGGTATGCCGCTATAGGAGTTTGTGCTCCATGGCGTACTTCACCAGTTCCGCCAGGGAGGTGATATTGAGCTTTTGCATCAGGCGCGCCTTGTGGGTACTGATGGTTTTGCTGCTCAACGCCAACTGCTGGGCGATGTCGTTGACGTTGGCGCCCTGGGCCAGGCGCTCGAATACCGAGAACTCGCGCTCCGACAACAACGAGTGCAATGGGCGGGAATCGGTGAGGCCGACTTCGAAGACCATGCGGTCGGCCAGGTCCGGGTCGATGTACCGCCCGCCCGCCGCGACCTTGCGGATCGCGGTCAGCAGCAGCGCCGGGTCGCTGTCCTTGGTGGCGTAGCCTGCGGCACCGACCTTCAGCGCACGGGCGGCCATTTGCGCTTCGTCGTGCATCGACAGCACCAGGATCGCCGGGGGATTGTTCAGCGCACGGATCCGCGGGATGGCTTCCAGGCCGTTGACGCCAGGCATCGAGATGTCCAGCAACACCACCTCGCAAGGCACGTGGCGCAGGGTTTCCAGCAACTGCTCGCCATTGCTCGCCTCGCCCACCACCAGCAGGTCCTTGGCCAGGCCGATCAGTTGCTTGATGCCTTCGCGAACGATGGTGTGGTCTTCAGCTACCAGTACACGGATCACTGTGGATGTCCTCTTCTTTTGGTTATCAATCCAGCGGCACCGTCACACTCAGGGTGGTGCCTTCGCCCAATGCGCTGTCCAGGCTCAACTGCCCGCCCATGATCAGCACCCGCTCGCGCATGCCCACCAGGCCAAACGATACAGGGCGCCCGGGAGCCTGGACGAAACCTGCGCCGTCGTCGCTGATGGTCAGGCGCAAGTGCGCGCCCTCCACCACCAGCGTCAGCTCGACAGTATGCGCCTGGGCATGGCGCATCACATTGGTCAGTGCCTCTTGCAGGATGCGGAACAGGCCGATGGCCTTGGCGTCGCTCAGCGCCGGCAGATTATCCGGCACCTGCACCAGGCACGGAATCTGCGTGCGGGCCTCGAAACGCCGGGCCTGCCATTCGATCGCCGAGGCAATCCCGGCATCGAGAATCGGCGGACGCAAGGCGGTGGCCACATCGCGTACCAGTTGGAACAGTTGGGCGATCAGGCGCTTCATGCTGTTCAGCCGCTCGTGCAGGCCGGGATCCAGTTGGGCGTAGGTCAGCTCGCACATCGAGGTCTCCAGCTTGAGCACGGTGAGCATCTGCCCCAACTCGTCGTGCACTTCCCGGGCGATGCGGGCCTTCTCTTCCTCGCGCACGGTTTCCAGGTGGGCCGACAATTCCCGCAATTGCGCGCGGGAGGCGTCCAGCTCCAGCTCGATGCGCTTGCTCTCGCTGATGTCCCAGACAATTCCGTCCCAAACCACGGCGCCGTCTTCCAGGCGCCGGGGCACGGCCTTGATATCGGCCCAGCGCTGCTCGCCCAGGCGGGTCAGGATGCGGCCCTGCCAGGCCCAGTTGCTCTCCGTCTCGATGGCCTGGTCCTGGGTGCGGTGATAACTGGCGCGGTCGTCGGGATGCACCAGGCTGCGAATGCCCATGGCCGGATGGCTGAGCACTTCCGGCGCGTAACCCACCAGGCCCTCGCTGCCCTGGCTGATGTAGGCGAACTCGATCGCCTCGCTGCGCGGCAAGCGCTCCAGGCGAAACACCAGCCCCGGCACATTGGCGGCGATCCCTTGCAGCCGCGCCTCACTTTCCTGCAACGCCGCGAGGGCCCGGCGACGCTCGGTGACATCGTTGAGGTAGACCACCAGGTATTCGCCGTCGGCAAAGCGCAGGAAACTCAGGGACACATCGGCTGGCAATACGCTGCCATCGGCGCGCAGGCAATTGGTGGCAAAGCTCTGTGGCCCGTCTTCGCTGGCCCGGGCACGCTTCCACAGGTTGAGCCAGCGGTCCATGGTCAGCGTCGGGTCGAACTCGATCAGCGGGCGTTCGATCAGGGCGCCGGGGGCGTAGCCGAGCATGGTTTCCGCCGCCTGATTGGCGTAGCGCACATGGCTGTCCCAATTGACCCAGAGGATACCGACGGTGCTTTGGTCGATGGAGAACTGGGTCAGGCGCAAGGCTTCGGCACCGGCGGCGCGGGCGGCGCTTTCTTCGCGGGCGGCCAGCAGATTATGCTCCAGGCCGCGTTGCTGACGGCGCTGCCAGAACACCACGGCCAGGCTGGCGAGCAATAGCAGGCCCAGCAGCAACGTGAGGTTTTGCCAGAAGCCGGGGGACTCGGTCACCCGTGGGTATTTGGGCTGCAGCCAGCGGCTGTGCAACTGGTCCAGATCACGAGCGGGAATCGCGCGCAAGGCGCTTTGCATGATATCGGCCAGCTCGGGCCAGTCGCGCCGCGTGGCCACCCGCAGCAATTGCGGCAGGCCGATATCGCCGACCACGGCAAGGCCGGCGAACTCGGTTTCGCCCGACAACCGGCTCAATTGCGCCTCATCCACCACCGCATACCGCGCCTGCTGGCTCACCAGCAATTGCAGGGCCTGGCGCTCCATGGGCACGCCTTGCAGGTTGAGGCTCGGGTAGGTGCTGCGCAGGTAATCCGCCACTGCGCTGGGCATGCGCACGGCGACGCGGGATTGGTCGTCGAGTTTCTCCAGGTCGACTGCGGTGCTGCCATCACGAACCCCGACAATGTGCTGGGGCACGCGCATATACGGATCGGAGAACAACCACAGGCGCAGGCCGGCCGGGGTTTGCAGCAGGCCGGGGGCGAGGTCGACCTCGCCGTCACGCACCGCCGCCTCCAGTTGCTCCTGATTGGGAAAGTTGCGCCAGGTCAGTTCGATATTCAGCGCCTTGGCCAGCCACTGCATCAATTCGACGTTGGCCCCGGACAGCCGCTGCAAGCGCCGATCGTATTGGGCATAAGGCGCCTGTAACACCAGCCCGACCCGCAGGTCGGGATGCTGTTCGAGCCATTCGCGCTGGCCGGCATCGAGCTGCGCCTGGTGAGTGGCAGGCGCAGGCACGGCGCCCGCAATCAAGGGAAAGCATATACAGCCGATAACCAGCAGGCAGCGAAAACCCATGATCCACGTCTCATATCACTGACAAATACTGACCAACCCATTAGGCTGCCGGAATCACTTCTGGCCGGAAATCAACCATGCCACTTTCCCACCGCTCGGCACTGCCAGCATTGTGCCTGTCGCTGCTGTTTACCAGCGCCTTTTGTGTCGAGGCCGCCGACACTCCCGCTCCCGCCCCGGAAAAACCGGTGGTGCGCCAGCCCTTGCCGGAGCGCAGCCAGGAAGAAGCCAACGCCCTGGAACGACAAATCCCGCAGCAGGAACAACAACAGTTGCAGGCGGGCAGCGATTCTTTCCTGGCTTTGTGGAAGCCGGCCAACAGCGGTGAGCCTGAAGGCGTGGTGATTATCGTCCCGGGCAACGGCGAAAGTGCTGACTGGCCTCAAGCAATCGCGCCGTTGCGCAAGAAATTGCCGGACGCCTCCTGGGGCACCCTGAGCTTGTCGCTGCCGGACCTGACCCTGGACACCTTGCCACCCCGCGTCATCGAATCGCCCAAGGCGACCGTGGAGACCAGCAGCAAAGACGCCAGCACCGTCGCCAAACCCGTGGAGCAAGCCGCCAGCGCCGAAGCGGAAGGCACTGACCCGGCCGTGGTTCCCGGCACCGATGAACAAGACAAGACCGACACCACGCGAATCTTCGCGCGCATTGACGCCGCCCTCGCCTTCGCCCAGACCCAGAATGCCCGCAGCGTCGTATTGCTCGGCCACGGCACCGGCGCCTGGTGGGCCGCGCGTTACCTGAGTGAAAAACAACCGGCGCAGGTGCAGAAATTTGTCATGGTGGCCGGGCAGACCCCGGCGGGCCGTGCCCCGGACCTGCAACAACTGGCACCGAAACTGAAGCTGGCCACGGCAGACTTTTTCTACCAGGACAACTCCCAGGCACGCAAAGCGGCCCAGGAACGTTCCCAGGCCAGCAAGCGTTTGAAGAATGACAGCTACAAGCAGGTGTCGTTGAAGGCCCTCCCCGATAACAGCCAGGCAGGGCAAGAGCAGCTGTACCGGCGGATTCGCGGGTGGCTGAGCCCGCAAAATCCCGGAGACTGATCGTAAATCTCAAAAACACTGGAGAACAAAATGTGGGAGCGGGCTTGCTCGCGAATGCGGTGAGTCAGTCACTGCATCTGTTACTGATCCACCGCATTCGCGAGCAAGTCGAATCGTCGCACCGCCACTCCCACAATTGATCCGGTTTACACCATAAAAAAGCAGCGCCTGATGATTCTGTTAGCGAAAGTCTCGCCTTTCGCGAATCAGCGCGTAGGCGTTGTGCAGCTCGCGGGTACGTTCGGTCGCCTCCCGCACCTGGGCTGGACTGGCGCCACTGCCGGCAATCTTGTCCGGGTGGTGCCGGCTCAGCAGGCGCCGGTAAGCGCGCTTGATCACCGCGGGCTCCGTCGTCGACGTCACCCCCAGAATCCGCAACGCCTCCTGATAAGCCCCGCCACGATTGGCCAACGGCTTGCGCTCCGGCTCATAGTCAGCCGCCAGCGCCTGGATCTGCTGGACCGTCCAACCCAGCCATTTGCCCCATTGTTCAATCAACTCGCGCTCGGCCGTACTGGCCTTGCCGTCCGCCCAGGCCATGCGCCAACAGGCACGCAGCACACCTTCCGCCGCATGGGGCTGGGCCTTGAGCACGCCCAGATAACTGCGTACACGGTCCGAGCCGGACTTGCCGCGATTGAACGCGGCAATCGCACGGCGCTGGGCCGGTTCGGCCATGTCCAGCGAGCGCATTTCCTGGCGCGCCTGCTGGATATGCCCGTCCACTACCCGGCCGTTGCTCTTGGCCAGGCGGCCGAGCAACACGAACAGCAACTCGTCATTGCGCAGCGCCGGCCGGCCGCCAAGGCGCTCGCGTAACTGGGCCCAGCTTTGCAGTTCCAGGCGCCGGTCCAGCGCCTGGCCCAGCAGTGCGCCCAACATGGCCCCCGGAATGCTGGCAATGGCAAAGCCCGCCCCGGCTCCGATCAGAGTCCCTGGCCACAACATCCTAGTGCCCCGCTGTCAGCAGGGTTTCGACTTGCGCCAGGCGCTCCAGCGTCCCGACATCGATCCAGCGTCCGTTCATGTGTTCCCCCGTCACCAACCCTTTCGCCATGGCGTCACGCAACAGCGGCGCCAGCTTGAAGGCACCCGCACTGCAACCCGCGAACAGCTGGGGGTGGAGTACGGAAATGCCACTGAAGGTCAGGTTATCGGCACCGGCGGCGGCATCATGAAGCGCGCCGTCCTTCAGGTAGAAATCACCGCCGGACGGATGGTGCGGCGGGTTGTCGACCATCACCAGGTGGGCCAGCCCATCCAGTGGCTGGTGGAGGCTGGCGAAGTCGTAGTCGGTCCAGATGTCGCCATTGACCACCAGGAACGGTTCGTCCCCCAGCAGCGGCAAGGCCTTGAAGATCCCGCCGCCGGTCTCCAGCGGCTCGCCTTCGGCCGAGTACTGGATGCGTACGCCGTACTGCGAGCCATCGCCCAGATAGCCTTCGATCTGCTGGCCAAGCCACGCATGGTTGATGACGATCTCGGTAAAGCCCGCTTTCGCCAGCGCCTCGAGGTGGTACTCGATCAGGCGCTTGCCGCCGGCCTGGATCAGCGGCTTGGGCGTGTGCAAGGTGAGCGGGCGCATCCGCTCACCTTTGCCGGCGGCCAGGATCATGGCCTTCATACCACCGCCTCGACGCGCAGGCTCGCCAGCAATTCACCCAGTTCGCTCAACTCTGGCCGGTCCGCGAGCACCGCCTCTATATAAGCGAAGAAGCGCGGCACGTCCGCCAGGTAGCGCGGCTTGCCATCGCGGTGGCAGATGCGCGCGAAGATGCCGATCACCTTGAGGTGACGCTGCACGCCCATCAGGTCGCTGGCCCGCAGGAACTCCTCGAAGTCCGCCTGCACCGGGATACCCAGCGCGCCGGCGCGCTGCCAGTAACCGCGCTGCCATTCCCGAACGCGGGCCTGCGGCCAACTGAGGAAGGCGTCCTTGAACAGGCACGTGATGTCGTAGGTCACCGGGCCGTAGACTGCGTCCTGGAAGTCCAGCACGCCGGGGTTCGGCTCGCTGATCATCAGGTTGCGCGGCATATAGTCGCGATGCACCAGGACCTTGGGCTGGGCCAGGGCGCTGTCGATCAGGTGTCCGCTGACGCGTTGCCACAGGCCAAGCTGCCGGGCGTCGAACTCGATGCCCAGCTCCCGGCGAACGTACCATTCAGGAAACAATTCCAGCTCCCGACGTAACAGCGCGACGTCATAACTGGGCAATGGGGCTTCCATCGGCAATTGCTGGAAAGCCAGCAATGCGTCGATGGCATCGGCGAACAATTGATCGGCATTTTCAGCCGTAATCACGTCCAGATAGGTTTTTTTCCCCAGGTCGTTCAGCAAAAGAAAGCCGCGAAGCAGATCTTGCGCATAAATTTTCGGAACATTTATTCCCGATTGACCGAGTAAATGAGCGATATCGACGAAAGGTTTGCAGTTTTCCTGGGGGGGTGGAGCGTCCATCACGACAAAACTGCGACCTCCTCCCTCCCACCGGAAGTAACGCCTGAAACTCGCGTCACTGCTGGCCGCAGTCAACGTGGCCGGGGGTACGACACCCCAGCCCTGGGTGGTAAAGAGGCCTGGCAATTGCTCATCAAGCCAGACTTTCAGCTGTTGCAAACGTAGATCTTGGTCGGGCATTACAAGGGTCTCCGACGGCGCTAGCCGTCAAGCGGGTCATGCTTTATTATCACGCATCTTTTTCAGACCATCGAGAGGCGTGCGGCCCACACCGCGGGCAGATGGCACGCAGGAAGCCCGGACTAATAAGATGGCATTGAAATCCCCCGCGTTTCGTAGAAAATTTCCGTTGCTGGTAACCGGCAGTCTGCTGGCCATGCAACCTTTCGCCACCTCATTCGTGGTCGCCGCGGAACAGTATGACTGCTCAGTCTCTGCTTCGGGTGCCTGGGATTGCGCGCCGAAAACGGCCGCAGCCCCGCTGCCACCGCGCCCGGTGCATGACGGCAGTGCCGTCAGCTCTGCCAGTGGCACGCCGCAAGGCGAGTCCGGCGGCACCGCCGAGGCCGTGCCGCAGACCGCTCTGGTCACCGAAGCCAAGGGCCGCGGCCTGCGTTCGCGCAGCGCCGACTATAGCCACCTGGACTGGGTCCCTCGCGAGAAGCTCACCGCCGCACAACTGGCCGAAACCGGCCCGTACTGCTCCGGCGCGTACATCGAGCCGATCCGTCCTGGCATGAACGACAAGACGAACAAGAGCGACGCGCCGACCTTCATCGGCGCCAAGGTCTCTCGTTACGAGCAGGAACAACAAGTTGCTTCCCTGGCCGGTGACGTCGTCATGCGCCAGGGCAGCATGCAGGTCGAGGCCGACGAGGCCAACCTGTACCAGGCCGAGAACCGTGGCGAGCTGAACGGCAACGTCCGTCTGCGCGACAACGGTGCCCTGCTGGTGGGCGACCACGCTGAAGTCCAGCTGGACACCGGCGCCGCCAAGGTCGACAACGCCGAATACGTGATGCACAAATCGCGCATCCGCGGTAACGCCCTGTACGCCAAGCGTGCCGAAAACGCCATCATCCGTCTCAAGGACGGTACGTACACCACCTGCGAGCCGAACAGCAACGCCTGGCAGCTCAAGGGCAACAACATCACGCTCAACCCGGCCACCGGTTTCGGTACCGCGACCAACGTGACGTTGCGGGTCAAGGACATTCCGATCCTTTACACCCCGTATATCTATTTCCCGATCGACAACCGTCGTCAATCCGGCTTCCTGCCGCCGAGCTTCAGCACCGGTGGCGAGACTGGCTTCACGCTGGTTACGCCGTACTACTTCAACCTGGCGCCAAACTACGACGCCACGTTGTACCCGCAATACATGACCAAGCGCGGCCTGTTGATGGAAGGCGAATTCCGCTACCTCACCAAGTCCAGCGAAGGCCAGTTCGGCGGCGCGTACCTGAACGACGACAGCAGCGAGCGTAAAGGCCAGACCGACTACGAAAAAGATCGCTACATGATCAACTGGCAGCACAAGGGCGGGCTGGACTCGCGTGTACTGACCCAGGTCGACTACACCAACATCAGCGACCCTTATTACTTCCAGGATCTGAAGTCCTATCAGGAAGGGATCAAGAGCCAGGACTACGTGAACCAGCAAGGTTCGGTGACCTATCGCGGTGACACCTTCCAGGCGAAGCTGAACCTGCAGGCATACCAGCTGGCAACGATCTCCCAGATCACGCCGTATGACCGCTTGCCACAGATCACCTTCAACGGCACGCTGCCGTACCATCCAGGCGGGGTGAACTTCACCTACGAGACCGAAGCCGTACGCTTTGATCGGGACTTGGAGAACGGAAGCTTCACGGATGAAAACGGGCTCGTATCGCCGCGGCTCGACACCTACGTAACCGGCCTGACCCGTGCAAACGGTACTCGCCTGAACGTTGCGCCGGCAGTCGACTACCCGATGAACTGGACCTACGGTTTTATTACGCCAAAGTTGAAGTACGTCTATACCAAGTACGATCTTGATTTGGACAGCATCGGCAAAAACCAGATTATCGCAGCGCAAGCCGCGTCAACTGCAGCCAACCCTTATGCCGGTGGCACCTTCAAAAGCTCGCAAGACCGTGCAATTCCGATTGCCAGCATCGACAGCGGCCTGTACTTCGACCGCAACACCAACTTGTTCGGCAAAGACTACCGTCAAACTCTGGAGCCTCGTGCGTACTACCTGTATGTACCGAACAAGGACCAGGGCGATATCCCGGTATTCGACAGCGGTGAGTACTCGTTCAGCTACGCGTCGCTGTTCCGTGACAACCGCTTCAGCGGTACTGACCGCATCGGCGACGAGAACAAACTGTCCCTGGGCGTGACCAGCCGCTGGATCGAAGAAAACGGCTTCGAACGCCAACGCGTCAGCATCGGCGAGGCCGTGTACTTCAAGAACCGCGAAGTTCAACTGCCGGGCATCCTGGCCTCGGACCGTGCGGACGCACAGTCTGATGTTTCGCCAATCGCCCTGGACTACGAGTTCCGCTTCAACCGTGACTGGCGCGCCACTGCCGATTACAACTGGGACCCGGAAAGCCACAGCCCACGCTCCGGCAGCGCGATGTTCCACTATCAGCCGGAAGACAACCCGAACAAGGTTATCAACGTCGGCTACCGCTATCGCAACGACCAGGTGGTGTACAACCAGCTGACCGGCAAATGGCAGTTTGGTGGTGACTACGGCACTCCGGGCACCGACAACTTCGTGAAGGATTACTACAAAATCCAGCAACACGACTTCTCGATGATGTGGCCGATCGTTCCGCAGTGGAACCTGATCACCCGCTGGCAGTATGACTATGCCCGCAACCGTACCCTGGAAGCCTTCGGTGGTTTCGAGTACGACAACTGCTGCTGGAAACTGCGCGTCATCAACCGTTACTGGGTTTCCAACGACGAATACAGCCAGATCGCCCCGCTGAACGAAAAGGGTGACCACGGGCTCTTCTTCCAGATCGTCCTTAAAGGACTCGGCGGCCTGACCGGCGCCAAGGTAGAGAGCTTCCTCGACAAAGGCATTGAAGGTTATCGTGAACGTGAAGACCAAGCTTTCTGATTGTCTGCGCCCGCTGATGCTGGGCGCGCTGTTCCTGGGTACCGCCGCAGCTCACGCTGCGGTTCAACCGCTGGACAAGGTAGTGGCCATCGTCGATAACGACGTGATCATGCAGAGCCAACTGGACCAACGGGTCAAGGAAGTTCAGCAAACCATCGCCAAGCGTGGCGGCGGCGTACCGCCGACCAGCGTGCTGGACCAGCAGGTGCTTGAACGCCTGATCGTTGAAAACCTGCAACTGCAGATCGGCGATCGCTCCGGTATCCGTATCAGCGACGAAGAATTGAACCAGGCTGTCGGCACCATCGCCCAGCGCAACAACATGAGTGTTGATCAGTTCCGCGCGGCCCTGGCTCACGACGGCCTGTCCTATGAGGACGCCCGTGACCAGATTCGCCGGGAAATGATCATCAGCCGTGTACGTCAGCGTCGCGTGGCCGAACGGATTCAGGTGTCCGAGCAGGAAGTGAAGAACTTCCTCGCCTCCGACCTTGGCAAGATGCAGCTTTCCGAAGAACTGCACCTGGCGAACATCCTGGTGCCTACGCCAGACAGCGCCAACGCTGAACAGCTCAATGCTGCCGCAGCGAAAACCCAGGCTATCTATGACCGTCTCAAGCAAGGTGCCGACTTTGCCCAGATGGCCATTGCCCAGTCCGGCAGCGACAACGCCCTCGAAGGCGGTGACATGGGCTGGCGTAAAGCCGCGCAACTGCCACCACCGTTCGACCGCGAGCTGAGCGCCATGGAAGTTGGTGGTATCACCCAGCCTGCCCGTACGCCTGGCGGTTTCATCATCCTCAAGTTGCTCGGCAAGCGCGGTGGCGAAGAAGCCCAGATGAAGGACGAAGTTCACGTTCGTCACATCCTGGTCAAGCCAAGCGAGATCCGTACCGAAGCCCAAACCAAGGAACTGGCCCAAAAGCTCTATGACCGCATCGAAGCGGGCGAAGACTTCGGCGAACTGGCGAAGAGCTATTCCGAAGACCCGGGTTCGGCGCTTAACGGCGGCGATCTGAACTGGATCGATCCGAAGGCACTGGTTCCAGAGTTCCAGGACGTCATGGCCAAGACCCCGCAAGGCGTGCTGTCCAAGCCGTTCAAGACCCAATACGGCTGGCATGTGCTGGAAGTCCTTGGCCGTCGCGCCACTGACAACACCACCCAGGCCCGCGAGCAGCAAGCCCTGACCGTACTGCGTAACCGCAAATACGACGAAGAGCTGCAAACCTGGTTGCGTCAGATCCGTGACGAAGCCTACGTAGAGAACAAGCTTCCTGGTGCCGACCAAACAGGCACCGACCAGGCAGCCCAGTGACACCCAAGCGTTTCGCACTGACACCCGGCGAGCCGGCCGGCATTGGTCCTGACCTGTGCCTGCTGCTCGCCTCGCACCCCCAGCCACACCCCCTGATTGCCATTACCAGCCGCGACCTGCTCATTGAGCGGGCCGCGCAACTGGGTGTGGTTGTCGATCTGCTGCCGGTGGGCCCGGGCAACTGGCCTGATCTGCCGGCACCGGCCAACAGCCTGTACGTATGGGATACCCCGCTGGCGACCAAGGTCGTGGCCGGGCAACTGGACAAGGCCAACGCTGCCTTCGTCCTGGAAACCCTGACCCGTGCCGGCCAGGGCTGCATCGACGGGGATTTTGCCGGGATGATCACCGCCCCGGTACACAAGGGTGTGATCAACGAATCAGGCATCGCCTTTTCCGGTCATACCGAATTCCTCGCTGAGCTGACCCATACCGAACAAGTGGTGATGATGCTGGCAACCGGTGACCTGCGGGTGGCGCTGGTGACCACTCACTTGCCCCTGCGCGAGATTGCCGACGCCATTACCCCCGAGCGACTGGAGCGTGTGACACGCATCCTGCACGCCGACCTGCAACAGAAATTCGGCATCGCCCAACCACGCATCCTGGTCTGTGGGCTCAACCCCCACGCCGGTGAAGGTGGTCACCTGGGCCATGAAGAAATCGACATCATCGAACCAACCCTGGAGCGTCTGCGCCTTGAAGGCATGGACCTGCGCGGCCCATTGCCTGCCGACACTCTGTTTACCCCCAAATATCTGGAGCACTGCGACGCAGTGCTGGCGATGTACCATGACCAGGGCCTGCCCGTGCTGAAGTACAAAGGCTTCGGCGCCGCGGTCAACGTGACACTGGGCCTGCCGATCATCCGCACCTCCGTCGACCATGGCACAGCCCTGGACCTCGCAGGCAGCGGCAAGATCGATACCGGCAGCCTGCACGTGGCCCTGGAAACCGCCTATCAGATGGCCGAGACCCGTATATGACCGAGCATTACCAACACCGGGCGCGCAAGCGTTTCGGGCAAAACTTCCTGCACGACGCTGGCGTGATCGATCGCATCCTGCGTTCCATCCATGCCAAGCCCGAAGACCGCCTGCTGGAAATCGGCCCGGGCCAGGGCGCCCTGACCCAAGGCCTGCTGAAAAGCGGCGGCCAGCTGGACGTGGTTGAGTTGGACAAGGACCTGATCCCGATCCTCAACCAGCAGTTCGCCGGCATGCCCAATTTCAACCTGCACCAGGGTGATGCGCTGAAGTTCGACTTCACCAGCCTCAATGCAGCGCCCAACAGCCTGCGAGTGGTCGGCAACCTGCCGTACAACATCTCCACCCCGCTGATTTTTCACCTGCTGAACAACGCCGGCATCATCCGCGACATGCACTTCATGCTGCAAAAGGAAGTGGTCGAGCGCCTGGCAGCGGGTCCTGGAGGCGGTGACTGGGGTCGCCTGTCGATCATGGTTCAGTACCATTGCCGCGTAGAGCACCTGTTCAACGTCGGACCTGGCGCGTTCAACCCCCCGCCGAAAGTCGACTCCGCCATCGTGCGCCTGGTGCCTCACGCGGTGTTGCCACACCCGGCCAAAGATCACAAGTTGCTGGAGCGCGTGGTGCGCGAAGCCTTCAACCAGCGCCGCAAGACCTTGCGCAATACGCTGAAGGCCTTGCTCAGCAACGCTGAAATCGAGGCCGCCGGCGTCGACGGCAGCCTGCGCCCCGAGCAGCTGGACCTGGCCGCCTTCGTGCGCCTGGCTGACCAGCTCGCCATTCAGCCTGCGCCAGTGGCTGAATAAATAGTAGGAGCCGGCTTGCCGGCGATGGCGCACTCACGATCGCCATCGCTGGCAAGCCAGCGCCTACGGGCCTAGACTGACCGGCATCCGCTGTTCCCCCGCTTTTGCTTTTAAGGCCTCTTGTATGTCCGATCCTCGTTATCAGATCGACGTCAGCGTCGTCACCCGCTTTCTGGCGGAACAATCGCAACCCGAGCAGAACCGCTTTGCGTTCGCCTACACCATTACCGTACAAAACAACGGCGAGCTGCCTGCCAAGCTGCTGTCGCGCCACTGGGTCATCACCGACGGTGACGGCCAGGTCGAGGAAGTCCGCGGCGCCGGCGTGGTCGGCCAACAACCGCTGATCGCCCCAGGCAAGAGCCACACCTACAGCAGCGGCACTGTCATGACCTCCCGCGTCGGCAACATGCAAGGCAGCTACCAGATGCTCGCCGACGACGGCAAACACTTCGACGCCATCATCGCCCCGTTCCGTCTCGCGGTGCCTGGAGCCCTGCACTGATGGCGACGTATGCCGTCGGCGACCTGCAAGGCTGCCTGGAACCGCTCAAGTGCCTGCTCGAGCGCGTGGCCTTCGACCCGGCCAAGGATCGCCTGTGGCTGGTGGGCGACCTGGTCAACCGTGGCCCGCAATCCCTGGAAACCCTGCGCTTCCTTTATGGCATGCGCGACTCCCTGGTGTGCGTACTGGGCAACCATGACCTGCACTTGCTGGCCGCCGGCAATAACATCGAGCGCCTGAAAAAGGGCGATACCCTGCGGGAAATCCTCGAAGCGCCGGATCGCACCGAGCTGCTTGACTGGCTGCGCCGGCAAAAACTCATGCACTACGACGAGAGCCGCGACACCGCCTTGGTGCATGCCGGCATTCCACCCCAGTGGACGCTGAAGAAAGCCCTCAAGTGCGCGAGTGAAGTCGAAGCAGCCCTGGCCGATGACAACCTGTACACCGCTTACCTGGATGGCATGTACGGCAACGAACCCGTTAAGTGGGACAACGAACTGACCGGCGTCGCGCGCCTGCGGGTGATCACCAACTACTTCACCCGCATGCGTTTCTGCACCGCCGAAGGCAAGCTGGACCTCAAGAGCAAGGAAGGCGCCGACACCGCCCTCCCCGGCTACAAGCCCTGGTTCGCCCACAAGGAGCGCAAGACCCGTGAAACGAAGATCATCTTCGGCCACTGGGCAGCCCTGGAAGGCAAGTGTGATGAACCTGGCGTGTTCGCCCTCGACACCGGCTGCGTATGGGGCGGCGCCATGACCCTGATGAACATCGACACCGGCGAGCGCTCGAGCTGCCAGTGCGACTCCCCCGTTCCCGAACAACTGCAGGCCGCGGCAAAGCGCTGAGCCGCGCTTTCATACAGGCCAAAGGAGCCCGCCATGACTGAATTCAAACGTATCCCTCCCGAGCAAGCCCAGGCCCTGCGCGAGCAAGGCGCGGTGGTTGTAGACATCCGCGACCAGCCGACCTACATCGCCGGCCATATCAGTGGCGCCCAGCACCTGGACAACCACAACATCGCCGACTTCATCCGCGCCGCCGACCTCGACGCGCCGGTCATCGTCGCGTGCTACCACGGCAACTCCAGCCAAAGCGCCGCCGCCTACCTGGTGAGCCAGGGCTTCTCCGACGTCTATAGCCTCGACGGTGGCTTTGAGCTATGGCGTGCGACCTATCCTGCAGAAATTGCCGCAGGCGACGCGCAATAATTTTTTTCAAACCCCGCTATCCCGCGTGACGCTTGGCCTCGCGCCGTTTCTGACGAACGGCGCGGCCAAACTAATTTCGTATCGCGCCTTGACCTCCCCGATTCCGAACTATCCTTAAGCGCAGGCCATCCAAAACAGGGGAGAGCCGGTACACCGGCGTGCGGGTCATCGGTAGCGTTTCAGGGTGTTCTGGGGGGAAAACGGCCATTGGTGTCCACCAATGGCTGCCAGCATCGACTGATTGATCCGGCGTCGGCTCCACGTATCGAGCGAGGTGACGACGTCATGAGTATTTTTAGCCACTTCCAACAACGCTTCGAGTCCACCCGCCAGGAAGAGCTCTCGCTTCAGGAGTATCTCGAACTGTGCAAAAAGGACCGCAGCGCCTACGCGTCTGCCGCTGAACGCCTGCTGTTGGCGATCGGCGAGCCGGAGCTGGTGGACACCGCAGCCAATTCGCGCTTGTCGCGGATTTTCTCGAACAAGGTGATCCGTCGCTACCCGGCCTTTGAAGACTTCCACGGTATGGAAGAATGCATTGACCAGATCGTCTCGTATTTCCGCCATGCCGCCCAAGGCCTGGAAGAGAAGAAACAGATCCTCTACCTGCTCGGCCCCGTCGGCGGCGGCAAGTCGTCCCTGGCCGAAAAACTCAAACAACTGATCGAGAAGGTGCCGTTCTACGCCATCAAGGGCTCACCGGTGTTCGAGTCGCCCCTGGGGCTGTTCAACGCCACGGAAGATGGCGCGATCCTCGAAGAAGACTTCGGCATTCCACGGCGCTATCTCAATACCATCATGTCGCCCTGGGCGACCAAGCGCCTGGCCGAGTTCGGCGGCGACATCAGCCAGTTCCGGGTGGTGAAGCTCTATCCCTCGATCCTCAACCAGATTGCCGTGGCCAAGACCGAACCGGGTGACGAGAACAACCAGGACATCTCGGCACTGGTGGGCAAGGTCGATATCCGCAAACTCGAAGAATTCCCGCAGAACGACGCCGATGCCTACAGCTACTCGGGCGCACTGTGCCGGGCCAACCAGGGTCTGATGGAGTTCGTGGAGATGTTCAAGGCACCGATCAAGGTGCTGCACCCACTGCTCACCGCGACACAGGAAGGTAACTACAACAGCACCGAAGGCCTGGGGGCGATTCCATTCACCGGGATCCTGCTGGCCCACTCCAACGAATCGGAATGGCACACCTTCCGCAACAACAAGAACAACGAAGCCTTCATCGACCGGATCTATATCGTCAAGGTGCCGTACTGCCTGCGGGTCAGCGATGAAATCAAGATTTACGACAAGCTGCTGTTCAACAGTTCCCTGGCCAAGGCTCATTGCGCGCCTGACACCCTGAAGATGCTGGCCCAGTTCACCGTGTTGTCGCGCCTCAAGGAGCCGGAAAACTCCAACATCTACTCGAAGATGCGCGTGTATGACGGCGAAAACCTCAAGGACACCGATCCGAAGGCCAAGTCGATCCAGGAATACCGCGACACCGCCGGCGTGGATGAGGGCATGAACGGCCTGTCGACACGTTTTGCGTTCAAGATCCTGTCCAAGGTCTTCAACTTCGACCCGCACGAAATCGCCGCCAACCCGGTGCACCTGCTCTACGTGCTGGAACAGCAGATCGAACAGGAACAATTCCAGGCTGAAACCCGCGAGCGCTATCTGCGCTTCCTCAAGGAATACCTGGCACCGCGCTACATCGAGTTCATCGGCAAGGAAATCCAGACCGCGTACCTGGAGTCCTACAGCGAATACGGCCAGAACATCTTCGACCGCTATGTGCTGTACGCAGACTTCTGGATCCAGGACCAGGAATACCGCGACCCGGAAACCGGCGAGATTCTCAACCGCGTAGCCCTCAACGAGGAACTGGAAAAGATCGAAAAACCCGCCGGCATCAGCAATCCGAAGGATTTCCGCAACGAAATCGTCAACTTCGTGCTGCGCGCCCGGGCCAACAACAACGGCAAGAACCCTACCTGGCTCAGCTACGAGAAGCTGCGGGTGGTCATCGAGAAGAAAATGTTCTCCAACACCGAGGATCTGCTGCCGGTCATCAGCTTCAACGCCAAGGCCAGCAAGGAGGATCAGCAAAAACACAACGACTTCGTCACTCGCATGGTCGAGCGTGGCTACACCGACAAACAGGTACGACTGCTCTCCGAGTGGTACTTGCGGGTCCGCAAATCGCAGTAAGGCAGCGACAAGCGTGCAATGCCAGGCTCCCGGTACGCCGGACAGCCTGGCAATCGACCGCTTGTCTTTAAGCTTCCAGCTTGCCGCTTGAAGCTTGTAACTTGAAGCTGCCCGGAGGGCTCCTGCATGAGCTATGTGATCGACCGACGTCTCAATGGCAAGAACAAGAGCACGGTAAACCGCCAGCGGTTCCTGCGGCGTTACCGTGACCACATCAAAAAGGCCGTCGAAGAGGCCGTCAGCCGCCGTTCCATCACCGATATGGAGCATGGCGAACAGATCAGCATCCCCGGACGCGACATCGATGAACCGGTGCTGCACCACGGCCGGGGCGGCAAACAGACCGTCGTGCATCCCGGCAACAAGGAATTCACCAGCGGCGAACATATCCAGCGGCCCCAGGGCGGCGCGGGCGGCAAAGGCCCGGGCAAGGCCGGTAACTCCGGCGAAGGCATGGATGAGTTCGTGTTCCAGATCACCCAGGAAGAGTTCCTGGAGTTCATGTTCGAAGACCTGGAACTGCCCAACCTGGTCAAACGCAACCTGACCGGTACCGACACCTTCAAGACCGTGCGTGCCGGGATCAGCAATGAAGGCAACCCGTCACGGATCAACATCATCCGTACCCTGCGCTCGGCCCATGCGCGACGTATCGCCTTGTCTGGCAGCAGCCGGGCAAAACTGCGGGATGCCAAGGCGGAACTGGAACGCCTGAAACGCGAAGAGCCGGACAACTTCGGCGATATCCAGGAAATTGAAGCCGAAATCGCCAAACTCAGCGCGCGAATCCATCGCGTGCCGTTTCTCGACACCTTCGACCTGAAGTACAACCTGCTGGTCAAGCAACCCAATCCCAGTTCCAAAGCGGTGATGTTCTGCCTGATGGACGTGTCCGGCTCCATGACCCAGGCGACCAAGGACATCGCCAAGCGCTTCTTCATCCTGCTGTACCTGTTTCTCAAGCGTAACTACGACAAGATCGATGTGGTGTTCATCCGCCATCACACCAGCGCCAGGGAAGTCGACGAGGAGGAATTCTTCTACTCGCGGGAAACCGGCGGCACCATCGTCTCCAGCGCCTTGAAGCTGATGCAGGAAATCATGGCCGAACGCTATCCGGCCAACGAGTGGAACATCTACGCCGCCCAGGCTTCCGACGGCGACAACTGGAACGACGACTCGCCGATCTGCCGCGACATCCTGATCAACCAGATCATGCCGTTCGTGCAGTACTACACCTACGTCGAAATCACCCCGCGCGAGCATCAGGCCCTGTGGTTCGAATACGAGCGCATCAGCGAAGCCTTCGCTGACACCTTCGCCCAGCAACAATTGGTCTCGGCCGGCGATATCTATCCGGTCTTCCGTGAACTCTTCCAGCGCAGGTTAGTGACATGACCGCCAAAGAGCATAAGCGCCAACCCATATCCACGGGGTCCGAATGGACCTTCGAACTGATCCAGGCCTATGACCGGGAAATCAGCCGCATCGCGGCGGGTTATGCCCTGGATACCTACCCCAACCAGATCGAAGTGATCACCGCCGAACAGATGATGGATGCCTATGCGTCCGTGGGCATGCCCCTGGGCTATCACCACTGGTCCTACGGCAAACACTTCCTCAGCACTGAAAAGTCCTACACCCGCGGCCAGATGGGCCTGGCCTACGAAATCGTCATCAACTCCGACCCGTGCATCGCCTACCTGATGGAAGAAAACACCATCTGCATGCAGGCGCTGGTGGTGGCCCACGCGTGCTACGGGCATAACAGCTTCTTCAAGGGTAACTACCTGTTCCGCACCTGGACCGATGCCAGCTCGATCATCGATTACCTGGTATTTGCCAAGCAGTACATCATGCAGTGCGAGGAGCGCCACGGCATCGATGCGGTGGAAGACCTGCTGGACTCCTGCCATGCCCTGATGAACTACGGCGTCGACCGCTACAAACGCCCGTATCCGATTTCCGCCGAAGAAGAACGGCTGCGCCAGAAGGACCGTGAAGAGCATCTGCAAAAGCAGATCAACGACCTGTGGCGCACCATTCCCAAACGCGCCGGCAAGAACAACGACAAGGACAATGCGCGCTTCCCCGCCGAACCTCAGGAAAACATCCTGTATTTCATCGAAAAGCACGCGCCATTGCTGGAGCCCTGGCAGCGGGAAATCGTGCGGATCGTGCGCAAGATCGCCCAGTATTTCTACCCACAACGCCAGACCCAGGTGATGAACGAAGGCTGGGCCACGTTCTGGCACTACACCCTGATGAACGACCTGTATGACGAAGGCCTGGTCACCGACGGTTTCATGATGGAGTTCCTGACGTCCCACACCAGCGTGGTCTTCCAGCCGGGCTTCGACAGCCCCTACTACAGCGGTATCAACCCGTATGCATTGGGCTTTGCGATGTACCGCGATATCCGGCGCATGTGCGAGCACCCCACCGAAGAAGACCGCCGCTGGTTCCCGGAGATTGCCGGCAGCGATTGGTTGTCGACCATCAAGTTCGCCATGAGCAGCTTCAAGGATGAGAGCTTCATTCTGCAGTACCTGTCCCCCCAGGTGATTCGAGACCTCAAGCTGTTCAGCATCATGGACGACGACCTCAAGGACGACCTGCTGGTGCCGGCGATCCACGATGAGCCGGGTTACCGCACCATCCGCGAAACCCTCGCGGCGCAGTACAACCTGGGCAACCGCGAACCCAATGTGCAGATCTACAGCATCGACGTACGCGGCGACCGCTCGCTGACCCTGCGCCACCAGCAGCACGACCGCAAACCGCTGGGAGAGTCCACTGAGGAGGTTCTCAAGCACCTGCACCGGCTGTGGGGGTTCGATATCCACCTGGAGACGCTGCAAGGCGACCAGGTGATGAAAACCCACCATGTTCCGCCCCGCAACGAACACGGCGATAACGATTACGGCCGCCTGGACCTGGCAGTCGTGCATCTGTGAAACGGCAAAGCCTCCATTGGCGGGCCGCAGGCGTTATCCTGTGCCGCTAATGGAGGCTTTTTCATGCAAATCTACAAAGTCGGTGGTGCGGTACGTGATCGCCTGCTGGGCATCCCCGTTACCGATATCGACCGTGTCGTAGTCGGCGCTACCACTGAAGAAATGCTCGCCCTGGGCTACAAGCCTGTGGGTTCGGACTTCCCGGTATTTCTTGACCCGAAAAATGGTGACGAGTACGCCCTCGCCCGCACGGAGCGCAAGAGCGGCCGGGGTTATGGCGGCTTTGTGTTTCACGCCAGCCCCGAAGTTACCCTGGAAGAAGACCTGATCCGCCGCGACCTGACCATCAACGCCATGGCCGAGGATGACGCGGGCCACCTGACCGACCCTTATCACGGCCAGCAGGATCTGGACGCACGCATTCTGCGTCACGTTTCCCCGGCGTTTGCCGAAGATCCACTGCGTGTCCTGCGCGTTGCCCGCTTTGCCGCGCGCTATGCCGGCCTCGGCTTTACGGTAGCGCCCGAAACCCTGGAACTGATGCGCGAACTCAGCGCGTCGGGCGAACTGGAAGCCTTGACGCCCGAACGCAGCTGGAAGGAGATTTCCCGCGCATTGATGGAAAACCAGCCACAGGTGTTTATCCAGGTGCTGCGCGATTGCGGCGCCCTGAAAACCCTGATGCCGGAAATCAACGCACTGTTTGGCGTGCCGCAACCCGAGGCCCATCACCCCGAAATCGATACCGGCGTGCACACATTGAGCGTGCTGGAACAGGCAGCCATCCATGCCCAACCGTTGACCGTCCGCTGGGCCTGCCTGCTGCACGATCTGGGCAAGGGGCTCACGCCTGTGGATAAGTTGCCGCAGCACATCGCTCATGAGCAACGCGGCGTGAAGCTGATCAAGGCGATGAACGAACGCTTCAAGGTGCCAAGGGATTCCCAGGAGTTGGCGTTGCTGGTGGGCGAATATCACACCCACGGCCACCGCGCACTGGAGCTGAGGCCCTCGACATTGCTGGAGTTGCTGCAAAGCTTCGACGTTTACCGTCGCCCGCAACGCTTTGAAGAGTTTGTGGTGGCATGCGAGATGGACGCCCGCGGGCGCAAGGGCCTTGAGCAGAGAAGTTATCCACAAGCCGATTATTTGCGCGGTGCGGCGCTGGCGGCCAGAGGTGTGGCCGTCGCACCGCTACTGGAACAAGGCTACAAAGGTCCCGAACTGGGCGAAGCGCTGAAACGCGAACGGCTCAAGGCGCTAAAAGCCTACAAGAGCGAGTCCGGCGTCAACGGCTGATCCCGCCATTCGAACGCGACCGGCGCCAGTACCTGGTCAATGTGTGCATCCTGCCACAGCGCGGCAAATGACTTGCCCACCTCAGGATGCACACGCTGCGGCGCCATCAACGACAGCGGCCACAGCACAAACGCGTTCTTCAGGATTTCGGCCCGGGGCAGGATCAGGCCATCGAAGTTACCCACCAGCTCGCCATACAGCAGCACGTCGATGTCCAGCGGCAAGCCTTTGCGATCCGGGGCGTAGCGGCCATTGTCGGCCTCGATGAATTTCAGCCGGCGGTCCAGCTCCATCAACGGCAGGTCGGTATACGCCGACACCACCAGATTGAAGAATGGCCCGCTCTTGATGCCCACAGGCTGGCTTTCAAACACCGGCGAACAGCGCATCTGCGTCAGGAAACCCGCCAGCGCATCAAGGCCAGCGTGCAAATGGGCCTCACGCTCGATGTTACTGCCAAGACCAAGGTAAACCTGAGTTAGCGACATCCGCGCTCGATCTCCACGCCCACACCCTTGGCGGCCGGTACGGCGCCGGGCTTGGTCAGTTTGAGGTGCAGCCAGGGAATCTGGAACTCACTCATCAACACTTCAGCCAGGCGCTCGGCGAAGGTTTCCACCAGCTGGAATTGCGCCTGCTCGGCAAAGGCCTGGATCCGCGCGGACACGCTCGCGTAATCCAGCGCCAGGGTCAGGTCATCACCGGCAGCGGCCGGGCGGTTATCCCAGGCGAAGCTCAGGTCCAGACGCAGGCATTGCCGGATACCGCGCTCCCAGTCGTAGGCCCCGATCACGGTGTCGACTTCCAGGCCTTCGATAAACACTCTGTCCAAGCACTCTTCTCCGCTGCACGACAAGGGCGCGATGCCCCGTTAGAATCAGGGCGTCCTCGCCCGGAATAGTTAGCATGTTTTGGTTACTGGCGACTCTCGCCTACCTGCTCGGCTCGCTGTCCTTCGCCATTTTGCTCAGCCGCCTGACGGGAAATCCCGACCCGCGAATGAGTGGCTCAGGCAATGCCGGCGCCACCAATATGTTGCGCCTGGCCGGCAAGAAACTCGCCGTACTCACGCTGTTCGGCGACGTCTGCAAGGGCCTGCTGCCGGTGCTGATCGCCGATCTCGCCGGGCTCTCGCTGCAACAGCAAGCCTGGATCGGCGTCTGCGCGGTGCTCGGCCACCTGTTCCCGCTGTACTTTCGCTTTCGCGGCGGCAAAGGCGTTGCGACGGCGGCCGGCATGCTGCTGGGGATCTACCCACCGGCGGCGCTGCTGGCCATCCTGGCCTGGCTGCTGACGTTCTACCTGACACGCACCAGCTCGCTGGCCGCCCTCATCGCCACGCCCCTGACCCTGCCGTTGCTGGCGTGGCAGGAGCCGGAGGCGCTGGTGCCGATGAGCGTGCTCACGCTGCTGATCGTCTGGCGCCACCGGGGCAATTTACGCGACCTGTTTGCCGGGCGCGAACGGCATTTTTAAATACGCCCGGTGAACCCGGCTCACGTTCGCCCGTTACAGCGGCGGCAACTGCTCCATCGGCCAGCGCGCCTGCACGCTGATTGCCAGGCTTTCATGCTGCCCGGCCTGCAAACGCTGGCAACCGGCATAGGCGATCATCGCACCGTTATCGGTGCAGAATTCGGGACGCGCATAAAACACGTCGCCCTTCATGTCGCCGAGCATTTTCTCCAGGGAGCTGCGCAGCGCCTTGTTCGCGCTGACGCCGCCCGCGATCACCAGGCGCTTCATGCCCGCCTGCTTCAGGGCCCGCTTGCACTTGATGGTCAAAGTCTCCACCACGGCCTGCTGGAACGCCAGCGAGATGTCGCAACGGGCTTGCTCACTGTCGTCTCCGGCGCTGACGCTCTGCTGCCAGGTGTTCAGGGCAGAGGTTTTCAGGCCGCTGAAGCTGAACATCAGGCCAGGGCGATCGCACATCGGGCGCGGGAAGGTATAGCGCCCCGGAACGCCTTTTTCTGCCAAGCGGGCGATTTCCGGGCCGCCCGGATAATTAAGGCCCATCATCTTCGCAGTCTTGTCGAAAGCTTCACCGGCAGCGTCGTCCAGGCTTTCGCCCAGCAGCGTGTATTGACCGATTCCGTCGACCTGAACCAGCTGCGTATGGCCGCCTGAAACCAACAAAGCGACGAACGGGAACGCTGGCGGGTTTTCTTCCAGCATCGGTGCCAGTAAATGGCCTTCCATGTGGTGCACACCAAGGGCCGGAATGCCCCAGGCAAATGCCAGCGCCTGGGCGCAAGAGGCCCCAACCAGCAGGGCTCCGACCAATCCGGGGCCTGCGGTATAGGCAATGGCGTCGATCTCGGTCGGCACGCAGCCGGCCTCGTCCAGCACCTGGCGAATCAATGGCAGCATGCGTTTCACATGATCACGGCTGGCCAGCTCCGGCACCACGCCGCCATAGGCGCGATGCAGGTCGATCTGACTGAACAGTGCGTCGGCCAAAAGCCCGCGTTCACTGTCGTAAAGTGCGACACCGGTTTCGTCGCACGAGGTTTCTAATCCCAGAACTAGCATGGGTTTGCGCCTTGTAGAGGCTGAATTCGAAGGCGCGCATAATAGTCGCCACTCCCCCTCCCGACTAGCGGTTTTCGATCAGAGGCTTTGCATTCCGGGCAATGAGGGGTTAACATCCGCAACCCTTAAAAACCGACGACCTCAGCCGCGAATTTTTTGCGACGAGAACGTTGATTCCCGGTAATGAAAGAAGGTAGCTCTGGATGCCAGCCGTCAAAGTAAAAGAGAACGAACCCTTCGACGTAGCTCTGCGTCGTTTCAAGCGCTCCTGCGAAAAAGCCGGTGTTCTGGCTGAAGTTCGTAGCCGCGAATTTTACGAGAAGCCAACTTCTGAGCGTAAGCGTAAAGCAGCAGCCGCTGTTAAGCGTCACGCCAAGAAAGTTCAGCGCGAGCAGCGCCGCGCCGTTCGTCTGTACTAATACACAGACGTTCGTAGCAAGCTTCTGCCAAGCCCGGCCCTCAGCCGGGCTGTTGGCATTTGCGGATATCGCTTGATGCTTCACCGTTGACGCCGCACACGCGACTGAAACGAACTGCTTCACACGTCAGGACTGGCTCTTTTGCCAGCGGTGCACGTCTCTTCTGACGAGCCTAACAAGGCTACTGACGAGCACACTTATTTTTTAACAGGCGATCAACAGGTCGGCTGCGCCCACCGATGAGCTTCCGAGGCCCCCACATGGCCAAGACCGGACTCCCGGGCAACATTTCTACGCCGGGCACTGATCGGAACTAACGTCAGTGAATGTTCGGCAGATACACTTCCTGACAGACCAAGCAGACGACAGTAGATCGAGCCGCACAACACGCGCGCCTTGAGCACTTTGCGGGCCCTCTTTTACACGCAGTGATGACGAGAACGCCATGGCCGGGCTAATTCCCCAGAGCTTTATTGACGACCTTCTGAACCGCACCGACATCGTCGATGTTGTCAGCTCGCGCCTGCTGATGAAAAAGGCCGGCAAGAACTATACCGCCTGCTGCCCGTTCCACAAGGAAAAGACTCCGTCGTTCAGCGTCAGCCCCGACAAGCAGTTCTACTACTGCTTCGGCTGCGGCGCTGGCGGCAACGCCCTCGGTTTCATCATGGACCACGACAACCTGGACTTCCCCCAGGCCGTCGAGGAACTGGCGAAAGCCGCCGGCATGGAAATCCCCCGCGAAGAAAGTGGCCGCCCGCACAAACCGCGGCAACCCACCGATTCGCCGCTGTACCCGCTGCTTACCGCTGCTGCCGACTTTTACCGCCAGGCACTGAAAAGCCACCCGCAGCGCAAAGCCGCCGTCGATTACCTCAAGGGCCGCGGCCTGACCGGTGAAATCGCCCGCGACTTCGGCCTCGGCTTCGCCCCGCCGGGCTGGGACAACCTGTACAAGCACCTGAGCAGCGACACCCTGCAGCAAAAAGCCATGATCGACGCCGGCCTGTTGGTGGAAAACGCCGAGACCGGCAAGCGTTATGACCGCTTCCGCGACCGCGTGATGTTCCCGATCCGCGACAGCCGCGGCCGCATCATCGCGTTCGGCGGCCGGGTGCTGGGGGACGACAAGCCCAAATACCTGAACTCACCGGAAACCCCGGTGTTTCATAAAGGCCAGGAACTCTACGGCCTGTTTGAAGCGCGCAAGAACAACCGCAACCTCGACGAAATCATCGTGGTTGAAGGCTATATGGACGTGATTGCCCTGGCCCAGCAAGGCTTGCGCAACGCCGTGGCGACCCTGGGCACCGCGACCAGCGAAGAGCACTTGAAGCGCCTGTTTCGCGTAGTGCCCAACGTACTGTTCTGCTTCGACGGCGACCAGGCCGGCCGCAACGCAGCGTGGCGTGCCCTTGAGTCGACCCTGTCGAGCCTGCAGGACGGGCGGCGCGCACGCTTCCTGTTCCTGCCCGAAGGTGAAGACCCGGACACCCTGGTCCGCTCCGAAGGCACCGACGCGTTCCGCGCGCGCATCAACCAACACGCACAACCGCTGGCCGATTACTTTTTCCAGCAACTGACCGAAGAGTCCGACCCGCGCTCCCTCGAAGGCAAGGCCCACATGGTCACCCTCGCGGCACCGCTGATCGACAAGGTTCCGGGCGCCAACCTGCGCACCCTGATGCGCCAGCGCCTGCTGGAAATCACCGGCTTGAGTGGCGAGGCCGTCAGCCAGCTGGCCCGCAGCGCGCCGCAAGAGGCGCCGCCGGCCTACGACCCGGGCATGGATTACGACGCCATGCCGGACTATTCCGACTTCCACCAACCGCAGGAGGCCTACACGCCCCAGCAGGAGTGGACACCGAAGAAACCCGGCGCCGGCGGCAAGAAATGGGACAAGAAACCCTGGGACAAAAATGGCAAACGTGGCGGTGACCGTGACGAACCGCGCGGCCCACGCGTCCCAGCAGCAGTAGAGCCGCCCACCATGGCAGCCCTGCGTACACTTTTGCACCACCCGCAACTGGCACAAAAAGTCGAGGATGCGGGGCACTTTGCGGCCGAAGACCACACCAATACGCAACTGTTGGTGGCCCTGCTCGAAGCCGTACAGAAGAATCCTAAGCTAAACTCATTCCAGCTGATTGCACGCTGGCACGGCACCGAACAGGGCCGTTTGCTGAAGGCATTGGCAGAAAAGGAATGGCTGATTGATGGCGATAACCTTGAACAACAGTTTTTCGACACCATTACTAGCTTGGTAGCTCGTCAACGCGAGCGAAACCTGGAACAACTTCTTCGAAAAGCGCGTCAGAGTGAATTGACCGCCGAAGAGAAAAATCAACTGCGCGACCTTTTAAGTCGCAATGTTTCCGCATCAAACCCGACCTCAGCTGGCGTGTGAGGTCATAGCTCGGGTATAATCCTCGGCTTGTTTTTTGCCCGCCAAGACCTTCAGTGGATAGGGTGTTATGTCCGGAAAAGCGCAACAGCAGTCTCGTATCAAAGAGTTGATCACCCTTGGTCGTGAGCAGAAGTATCTGACTTACGCAGAGGTCAACGACCACCTGCCTGAGGATATTTCAGATCCAGAGCAGGTGGAAGACATCATCCGCATGATTAATGACATGGGGATCCCCGTACACGAGAGTGCTCCGGATGCGGACGCCCTTATGTTGGCCGACGCCGATACCGACGAGGCAGCCGCTGAAGAAGCAGCCGCCGCGTTGGCAGCGGTCGAGACCGACATCGGTCGCACGACTGACCCTGTGCGCATGTATATGCGCGAAATGGGTACGGTAGAGCTGCTGACACGTGAAGGCGAAATCGAAATCGCCAAGCGTATCGAAGAGGGCATCCGTGAAGTGATGGGCGCAATCGCGCACTTCCCAGGCACGGTTGACCACATTCTCTCCGAGTACACTCGCGTCACCACCGAAGGTGGCCGCCTGTCCGACGTCCTGAGCGGTTATATCGACCCGGACGACGGCATTGCGCCACCTGCGGCTGAAATTCCGCCACCGATCGATGCCAAGGCTGCGAAAGCAGACGACGACACCGACGACGACGAAGCTGAAGCCAGCACCGATGACGAAGAAGAAGTCGAAAGCGGTCCGGATCCGATCATCGCAGCCCAGCGCTTTGGCGCGGTCTCCGATCAGATGGAACTGGCTCGCAAGGCCCTGAAGAAGCACGGTCGCGGCAGCAAGCAGGCAACTGCTGAATTGCTGGCCCTGGCTGAACTCTTCATGCCGATCAAACTGGTACCGAAGCAATTCGAAGGCCTGGTTGAGCGGGTTCGTAGCGCCCTTGAGCGTCTGCGTGCACAAGAGCGTGCGATCATGCAGCTCTGTGTCCGTGATGCGCGCATGCCGCGTGCCGACTTCCTGCGCCAGTTCCCGGGCAACGAAGTCGACGAAAGCTGGACCGACGCTCTGGCCAAAGGCAAAAGCAAATACGCTGAAGCCATTGGTCGCTTCCAGGCCGACATCGTTCGTTGCCAGCAGAAGCTGACTGCATTGCAGACTGAAACCGGTCTGACGATTGCCGAGATCAAGGACATCAACCGTCGCATGTCGATCGGTGAGGCCAAGGCCCGCCGCGCGAAGAAAGAGATGGTTGAAGCGAACTTGCGTCTGGTGATCTCCATCGCCAAGAAGTACACCAACCGTGGCCTGCAATTCCTCGATCTGATCCAGGAAGGCAACATCGGCTTGATGAAAGCGGTGGACAAGTTCGAATACCGTCGCGGCTACAAGTTCTCGACTTATGCCACCTGGTGGATCCGTCAGGCGATCACTCGCTCGATCGCCGACCAGGCCCGCACCATCCGTATTCCGGTGCACATGATCGAGACGATCAACAAGCTCAACCGTATTTCCCGGCAGATGTTGCAGGAAATGGGTCGCGAACCGACCCCGGAAGAGTTGGGCGAACGCATGGAAATGCCTGAGGATAAAATCCGCAAGGTATTGAAGATCGCTAAAGAGCCGATCTCCATGGAAACCCCGATCGGTGATGACGAAGACTCCCATCTGGGTGACTTCATCGAAGACTCGACCATGCAGTCGCCAATCGATGTTGCTACCGTTGAGAGCCTGAAAGAAGCGACTCGCGACGTACTGTCCGGCCTCACTGCCCGTGAAGCCAAGGTACTGCGCATGCGCTTCGGCATCGACATGAATACCGACCACACCCTTGAGGAGGTTGGTAAGCAGTTCGACGTTACCCGTGAGCGGATTCGTCAGATCGAAGCCAAGGCGCTGCGCAAGCTGCGCCACCCGACGAGAAGCGAGCATTTGCGCTCCTTCCTCGACGAGTGATCACAAAAACCCCGGCCCAGGCCGGGGTTTTTGCTTCTACAGATTAAATCCTCGCTGACTCCCCTCCCCCGCAATGCCCGTCTACACTCGAAACATTCCCCGTGCCATAACGAGACCGTTATGCCCAGATTGCCGACCGTGTTACTGCTGTCGCTGCTGACCTGGACCGCAACGGCTGGCGCGTTGACTCTCACCGATGAAGAGCGTGGCTGGCTGGCGGACCACCAAGAGTTGCGCCTGGGCGTCGACGCCTCTTGGCCACCCTTTGAATACCGCGATGAAGACGGTCGCTACCAGGGCCTGGCCGCTGATTATGTGCGGCTGATGCAGGATCGCCTTGGCGTCAGGATAAAACTGATCGAGCCGGTGAACTGGAGTGCCGTGCTGGAACAGGCCCGCAACAACCAGCTCGACCTGCTGCCGGGCATCATGTCCACACCGGAACGCCAGGGTTTCCTGTCGTTTACCCGGCCTTATCTCGACTTCCCCATCGTCATCCTCGCCCACGAAGGCGGCCCGCAACCACGCAGCCTCAAAGACCTGTACGGGTTGAAGGTGGCCGTGGTGGAAAACTACGCGCCCCATGAACTGCTGCGCACTCACCACCCGGACCTCAACCTGGTGGCCATGCCCAATGTCAGCGCTACGCTGCAGGCCCTGGCCACCGACAAGGTCGACGCCGTAGTGGGCGATCTGGCGTCCAGCGTGTGGAGCCTGCGTCAACTCAAGCTGGAAGGCCTGTACATCAGCGGCGAAACGCCTTACCGCTATCAGTTGGCCATGGGCGTACCCAAGGACGACAAGATGCTGGTGGGCATCCTCGATAAAGTCCTGGCCGACATCAGCCCGTCTGAGACCGAGGCCATCCAGCAGCGCTGGGTCGGCAACGTCATCGACCACCGCACGCTCTGGACGGATGTGCTGCTCTACGGGTTGCCTGCCGTGCTGTTGCTGAGCATCGTGCTGGCCGTGGTTATTCGGATCAATCGTCGGCTCAGCTCGGAAATTTCCCGCCGGGTCGCCCTCGAACAGGAACTGCGCAGCAGCGAATACCACTATCGCGGCCTGGTGGAGAGCCTTTCCGCGATCGCCTGGGAAGCCAGCATCAGCGATTTCACCTACAGCTACGTGTCGCCCCACGCCGAGGAACTGCTGGGTTACCCCCGTGCCCACTGGCTGATCCCGGGCTTCTGGCGCAACATCATCCACCCCGCGGACCTGACCCGCACCGAATCCTATTGCTACGCCGAAACCCGGGCCAACCGCGACCACAGTGTCGACTACCGGGTGATCACCGCCGATGGACGCTGCCTGTGGGTGCGGGACATCGTCAGCCTGATCGAACACGGCCACGAGCCCGTGCTGCGCGGCCTGATGATCGACATCAGCGAAGCCAAGCGCACCGAGGAAGCGTTGCAGCTTTCGGAACAGAAATTCGCCTCTGTGTTCCAGCAATGCCCGGACATCCTGGTCATCGCCCGGCTGTCGGACGGCTGCCTGATGGAGGTCAATAAGGCATTCGAAGACCAGATCGGCCTGAGCGCCGAAGCAGTCGTAGGAAAAACCGCCACTGAACTGAATATCTGGGGCATCCAGGGCGTAGGCCCCGGCCTGCTGCAACGGGTACAGACCACCAGCATCCGCAACCTGGAAATGCCCTTCCTGCGCAGCAACGGCCAGGCCTTCACCGGACTGATCTCCGCCGAACCCTTTCAACTGGATACCACCGAAGCCCTGGTCGTGGTGGTGCGTGACATCACCCAGCTGAAAGAAACCCAGCAGCGACTGCAGACCTCCGAAGAGAAATTCGCCAAGGCCTTTCATGCCTCTCCCGACGGCCTGCTGTTGTCCCGCCAAAGCGACGGTTTGCTGATTGAGGTCAACGAAGGATTCAGTCGAATTACCGGCTTTAACAGCGTGATGTCACTGGACCAGTCAACCCTGGACCTCGGGATCTGGGTCGACCTGAACGAACGCAAAGATATGTTGGAGCGGCTGCAACGGGATGGATTTGTCCGCGACTTTGTCTGCCACATCCGCCGCAGCGACGGCGAAATTCGCCTGTGTGAAGTCTCCAGCCGCCCGCTGCCCATCGGCGACGACGACTGCATGCTGACCATCGCCCGGGACATCACCGAACGCCAACTGATGCAGGAAAAACTGCAACAGGCCGCCACCGTGTTCGAGAGCACGGCCGAAGGCGTACTGATCACCGACACCCGACAAAATATCAGCGCCGTGAACCGCGCCTTCAGCGAGATCACCGGCTACAGCGAAGCCGAGGCCCTTGGCCAAACCCCGCGCCTGCTTGCCTCGGGCCTGCACGACAGCGCCTTCTACGCGGCCATGTGGCACCAACTGACGGCCAACGGCCACTGGCAAGGCGAGATCTCCAACCGGCGCAAGAACGGCGAGCTGTACCCCAGCTGGCTGACCATCAGCGCCGTGCGCAACCGCGAGGAGTCGATCACCCACTTCGTCGCCGTGTTTGCCGACATCTCCAGCCTCAAGCACGCCCAGGCGCGCCTCGATTACCAGGCCCACCACGACCCGCTGACCGGCCTGCCCAACCGCACCCTGTTTGAAAGCCGCCTGCAAGCCGCCCTCAACAACCAACAGGAAACCGGCAGCCAGGGCGCCGTGCTGTTCCTCGACCTCGACCGCTTCAAACACATCAACGACAGCCTCGGCCACCCGATTGGCGACCTGCTGCTCAAGGACATCGCCGTTCGCCTCAAGGACCAACTGCGAGACGTCGACACCGTCGCCCGCCTGGGCGGTGACGAATTCATCATCCTGCTGCCCGGCCTGCAACAAGCCAGCGACGCCGAACACCTGGCCAATAAGCTGCTGGCCTGCTTCACCCCACCGTTCCAGGCGGGCGAGCATGAGTTCTTCATCAGCGCCAGCATCGGCACCAGCCTGTACCCACGGGACGGCAACGACGTCGCCACCCTGGTCAAAAACGCTGACGCCGCCATGTACCGCTCCAAGGCCAAAGGCCGCAACCGCGTCGAAAGCTACACCCAGGACCTCACCGCGCAAGCCAACGAGCGCGTGGCCCTGGAACACGAACTGCGCCGAGCGATCGAGCGCGACGAATTGTCTCTCTATTACCAGCCGAAACTCAGCCTCGACACCCAACAACTGATCGGCGCCGAAGCCCTGATTCGCTGGCGCCACCCCACCTTCGGCGAAGTGCCGCCCGAGCACTTCATTGCCCTGGCCGAAGAGAACGGCATGATCCTGCAGATTGGCGACTGGGTACTGGAGCAGGCCTGCCGACAGATGCACGACTGGCGAGAAATTTTTGATGACTTCGGCCCGCTGTCCGTCAACCTGGCGGGCGCGCAACTGCGCCACCCCAACCTGCTGGCGCGCATCGAGCAACTGCTGCGGGACAACCGCCTGGAGCCTGGCTGCCTGCAACTGGAGATCACCGAAAACTTCATCATGAGCCAGGCCGAAGAGGCGCTGGAGGTGCTGCACCAGCTCAAGCATCTGGGCGTGCAACTGGCCATTGATGACTTCGGCACCGGCTATTCGTCCCTCAGCTACCTGAAACGCCTGCCGCTGGACTTCCTGAAGATCGACCAATCCTTCGTCCGTGGCCTGCCCGACGACCCACACGATGCGGCGATCGTGCGCGCCATCATCGCCCTTGGGCACAGCATGCAATTCACCATCATTGCCGAGGGCGTAGAAACGCCGGCCCAGCAAGCGTTTCTGGCGGCTGAAGGTTGTGAGCAGATGCAGGGCTACATCGTCAGCCTGCCGCTGCCGCCGGACCTTTTCGCCGCTACGTTCCTTCGTATGAGCGTTTCGGACTTTTCGGATGGCACAGCGAAGAAACCATCGCTATAATCCGCGGCCTACTGAGGGCCTATAGCTCAGTTGGTTAGAGCAGGGGACTCATAATCCCTTGGTCGTAGGTTCGAGTCCTACTGGGCCCACCATCTTGAAAGCCGCGCATTGCGCGGCTTTGTCGTTTCTGGCGCGCGTGAGTCGTGCAGCAATGAAACATTAGTTAGTTGTCCCGAACGGCTACGGCACTGACCATGATTCCCAGTCAACGCCAATTCAGCACGAGGGAAACTTGTTCCATGCATCAGCAAAAACGCTCGCCGCGCAACGCAATCCACGGCCTGGGCATACGTGCCACAGCCACCGTCGCAATCACCCTCGCCACCTTGAGCGGTGCACAAGCCGCCCCCGCCGCCACTGACTCCATCAAGGCATTCAAGCTCTGCACCGGCGCCGACAACAATTCGCACGTACTGGAAGGCACCATCGACCAGAGCATGCGCAATGACGTGACTGCCATTCACTTCAAGCAAACCCCGGCGCACGCCTCGTATGGCTGGCATAACGACCCGGAGCCTCAGTACGTGATGACGCTGTCCGGCACCCTTGCATTCGTGACTCGCGGCGGTGAGAAGTTCACGTTGCATCCGGGTGAAGTACTGATCGCCGAAGACAATACCGGCACCGGGCACCGCTGGAATCTGGTGGACGATCAACCGTGGCGGCGAGGATACGTGGTGCTGAAGCCGGGCGCGCCGGATTCATTTATCCCGAACGATGCTGCCGCTGCGAAGGTGTGCAAGGGGTCGTAGTCTCGCTGATCACACCTCCTCGAATAAAAGAAAGACTTACGCTTTGCGGTGTAAGCCTTTTTTGTACTGCGTGCTCTACCGGCCCGTTATCAAACGGAAAGTTCGCGCAAAGCCGCCGTCGCCAGGAACCCAGAGCGCGAGGCATAGCGATGGTCTTTTTGCACTCGCTCATCGATACGATTCAAAAGTTGCTCAGGCAGTGAGGCGTTGAACCTGACTGACTTGCCCAGGTAAGGAGTGAGATCAAAGTCGATCACCGCCCACACGCCACCCGCAAAGTCCGGATTCTCCAAATGGACGTCGACCTCTCTAGCCTGAGGAAGCCGCTCCTCATCAGCAACCAATCCCTCGAGGTGCAGCGCTAAAGCTTCGCGGACATTATCCAGAGCTTCGGAAAAGGTTGTGCCCGCAGAAAAGCAACCTGGCACGTCCGGGACGGTCACGCTGTAATCTGAATCAGCGTCTTTGTGTATCACCACTGGAAATTTCATTTTTCCTCCTTTGAATGAGCCGCAGCGGGATCATTCACCACATAACCTACGGTCATCACTTCAGGCCTGCTGATTTCAAAATGCTGTGCAAGGTCCCCTTGGCTATCTCTGATTTAGGATGAGGAACCGTCACCCGGCCGGGCTTGGTTGAGTGCTTGAATTGATGGTGACTGCCTTTCGCCGCCACCTCAAACCATCCATCCGCCATCAGCAAGTCAATTACCTCTCTGCTTCTCATCGCGCCCGCTCCACAGTGTGTATCTTACACACCGAAGGTATCCTGCAGCATCTTTTATACACACAGGACACACCAATGAAAAAAGCCCGCTCATTTCTGAACGGGCTCATGCGAAGAATATGATGACGACGCCTATCGCCGCTTCGCCAGCGAACTAATGTCAGTTTTTGTGCCTTGACTGACTCTCAGCTTACCAACGCATTAACAATGACTTGCGCCGTACCTAGCAACGGCGCATCCCCTCTAAACGCCCCAATTACCTGCAACCCCACCGGCAACTCCCCTTCCCCATGCATCACCGGTACATTCACCTGCGGCAAGCCAAACGCGCCCCAGAACTTGATGAAGTCCGACGGGCCCGTGGTCGCCAACCCCACCGGCGCCAGCATCCCGCAGGAAACACTCAACATCGCATCAAACGGCTGGCAGATTTGCGCAAGCTGCGGGGCCAGTTGTACCAAGCGGGCCTTGGCTGCCGACTCCTGCTCCCAACTCGTCGTCTGGGCGCGCTCGATCATGGCCAACGTCGAGTCGCTGAGTAGTTCGGGATGAGACTGAAACTCCTTGGCCAATGAACGGGCACCTTCGCAATCGTTGATCAACTGGTGATCGTCGAATACTCCGTCGAACGCTTCAGGCAACACGACCTCACTGACAAGAGGCCCCAACCGTGCAACCGCTCGTTCAATAGCCTCGGCCACCAACGGCTGCACATCCGACCAGCGAGAGGTACGGCAGAAACCAAGCCGCAAGGGCCGACGCCCCGCCTCAACAGCCGGAAACCCAGGGATCAACACCCGCGCCACCCGCTCAAGATCACGCACCGAACGGCCATACCAACCCACGGTATCGAAGCTCGGCGCCAGGGGTTTCACGCCTTCCAGCGAGACCAGTCCAAACGACGGTTTGAAGGCATACAACCCGCAATAAGCGGCTGGCTTGAGCAGCGACCCAGCCGTCTGGGTACCCAACGCCAACGGGAAAAACCCGGCCGCCATCCCGGCCGCGGAACCCGCGCTGGAGCTACCCGGCGTGCGGGACAGATCGAGCGGATTACGCGTCGGCCCTGTGTGCATGTAGGCAAATTCGGTGGTGTGGGTCTTGCCCATGATGATCGCGCCCGCCTGTCGTAGCAGCGTCACCACATGGGCATCCCGCGATGGACGATTACCCAGGTAAATCGGCGAATAGAATTCCGTTGGGTGGTCGGCGGTATCAAAGATGTCCTTGACCCCCACGGGCAAGCCCGCCAGCGGACCGGAACAGCCTTCAAGCTGCAACGCCTGCTCGCGCACCGCCTCAGCGTCGAAGGATACAAACGCCTGGATATCTGGTTCGTCGACACCTATGCGCGCAAGAAAGTGTTCAGCAACCAAAGCCGGCGTAATCGCCCCCGAACCCACCGCCTCGGCGATGCCCGTTGCATCCAGGCCATTCATCAAAGCGCCCTCACTTGGCAAACAACTGCCCAATGTCCTTGAACGCCTTGAACTCCAACGCGTTGCCGCACGGGTCAAACAGAAACAACGTCGCCTGCTCGCCCACCTGGCCTTTGAAACGAATATGCGGTTCCAACACAAACTGGGTATTGCGCGCCTGCAAACGCTCCGCCAACGCATGCCAATCATCCCAACTCAACACCACGCCAAAATGCGGCACCGGCACGTCGTGGCCGTCCACTGCATTGGTGTGCGCCGCCTCTTGAGAAGCGGTTTTCGGATGCTCATGAATCACCAATTGATGCCCGAAGAAGTCGAAGTCGACCCAGTGATCACTGGCACGTCCCTCCTCCAACCCAAACACCTCACCATAAAACTGCCGCGCTGCCGCCAGGTCGAATACCGGAATTGCCAGGTGAAAAGGAGCCAGTGCCATCAGGTTTAACCTCTATGGGTATTAAGTCCTTGCGAGTCTAGCCTTGCCGTAACCGATGGAAAGACGATAGTTTTCGCAGCGAGCTCAAATTATTTTGATCAATCGAGACGCCCATGCTGCGGGAACTGAAAACCTTTATCGCCGTTACCCGCCATGGCACGTTCGCCGCAGCGGGCATGCATATCGGGCTGACACAATCGGCGGTGAGTGCGCAGATCCGTCAGTTGGAGCAGGTACTCGGCGTGCAATTGTTCGACCGAACCGGGCGCCAGGCCACGCTGAACGCGGCGGGGATCCGCGCGCTGCCGCTGGCCAGGGAGATTCTCGAGACGTTCAACCGCATGGCTGTGCCGGTGGATGCCAATGAGTACAGGGGCGAGTTGAAGGTCGGCGCCATCACCACCGCCCAGACCGGCCTGCTGCCCCAGGCCCTGGTGCGTTTGCGCCAGGCGGCGCCGACGGTGGAGTGCAAGTTGGTGCCGGGAGTTTCCCTGGAGCTGCTCAGCCAGGTGGATGCAGGCGAACTCGACTCGGCGATCATCATTCGCCCACCCTTTGACTTGCCCAAGGAACTGCACGTGCAACTGCTGCGCAGGGAGCCGTTTGTGTTGATCGCGCCGCTGACGGTCGAGGGGGATGACCCGCTGCAACTGCTCGCCGCTCATCCTCACGTGCGCTACGACCGGGCTTCGTTTGGCGGGCGGCTGGTCAGTCGCTTTCTGCGGGATCAGCGGCTGGACGTGCAAGTGGCGCTGGAACTGGACGAGATTGAGGCGCTGGTCAAAATGGTCGAATGCGGCCTGGGCGTTTCACTGGTTCCCCACGCCGGACTATGGCTGGACCGATCCCCGCAGGTGCGTGTCATCCCGCTGGGCGAGCTGACCTTTAACCGGGAAATCATCTTGCTGAGCCGCTACAGCCAGCGCAACCTTCCGGTGCCACAACTCTTTGCCCGATGCCTGCTGGCAGACACGATCTAAGACGCAAAAAAAAGCCGCACATCCGTGCGGCTTTTTCACGCCCTATTTCTTGGGCAACGCGTAGGCAATCACATAATCCCCACGGTCCGGCGACTGTCGCGCGCCGCCAGCGGTGAGCACGATGTACTGCGTGCCGGTCTTGGGCGACACGTAGGTCATCGGTCCCGACTGGCTACCCACCGGCAGCCGTGATTTCCAGATCTCGTTGCCGTTGCCGGTGTCGAAAGCGCGCAGGTAGAAGTCCTGGGTGCCGGCGAAAAACAGCAAGCCGGACTGGGTGGCCAGGGACGCGCCGAGGGTCGGCATGCCGATTGGAATCGGCATGTGCATGCGGATGCCCAGCGGCCCGGTGTCTTCAACCGTGCCCACCGGCACTTGCCACATCAGCTTGTGGGTTTTCAGGTCGATGGCCGACAGGGTGCCGAACGGCGGCTTCTGACACGGAATGCCCGCCGCCGAGAGGAAGCGCTCGCGCATTGCACCGAATGGCGTACCTTCTTGCGGCACCACGCCCATTTCGATGCCACTGGCACCGGCGGCGATCTTGTCGCGCGGGATCATGTAGTTGGCCAAACCCAGGCGCATGTCGTTGACGAACATATAGTGGGTATTCGGGTCCACTGACACACTGCCCCAGTTCATCCCCCCCAGCGAACCCGGGAATTGCAGCGCGCGGTCCAGGCCTGGTGGCGTATAGACGCCCTGATGACGCATGCCCTTGAACTGGATGCGGCACATCAACTGGTCAAACGGCGTGGCGCCCCACATGTCGGATTCGGTCAGTTGCTGATTGCCGATCGAAGGCATGTCCACCGAGAACGGCTGGGTCGGCGAATAACGTTCGCCGGGCACATTGCCCTGGGGCACCGGGCGCTCTTCTACCCGGGCGATGGGCACGCCGGTTTCGCGGTTGAGCAGGAAGATTTCACCTTGCTTGGTGACTTGGGCCAGTGCCGGTTGCACGCCGCCGTTGCCATCCGGAATGTCGTAGAGCAGCGGCTGTGCCGGCAGGTCAAAGTCCCACAGGTCGTGGTGAGTGGTCTGGAAGTGCCAGCGCACCTGGCCGGTCTTCACGTCGATGGCGACGATGGAGGAGCTCCACTTGTCGTCATAGGCGGTACGTTCACCGGCGAAGAAGTCCGGGGTGGCGTTACCGGTGGGCAGGTAGACTAGGCCGAGCTTGGCGTCGTAGGACATGGCCGACCATACGTTCGGCGTGCCCCGGGTGTAGGTCTCTCCTGCAGGTGGGCGTTTGGTGGTGTTCGGGTTGCCCGGATCCCAGGCCCACACCAGTTCGCCGCTGTGCACGTCAAAGGCGCGCACCACGCCTGGCGGTTCACCGGTGGAGAAGTTGTCTGCCACACGCCCGCCCACGATCACCACATTGCCCGCCACCAGTGGCGTCGAGGTTTGCTGGTAATAACCGGGCTTCACTTCGCCCATGTCGGTCTTCAGGTCGACAGTGCCGTGGTCGCCGAAGTCTTCGCAAGGCGCGCCGGTTTCAGCATTGATCGCAATCAACCGGGCATCGCCGGTCGGCAGAAACAGACGTTTCACACAGGCTTTGGCGCCGGCGGGTTGCTCGCTGGCACTGCTGTCGAAATAACCCAGGCCACGGCAACGCTGCCAGTTGGGGCCGCTGCCCTGGGGATCGAATTTCCAGCGTTGGGCACCGGTATCGGCATCCAGGGAAAACACTTTGCCGTAGGCGGTGCACACGTAAACGCTGTCACCGATCTGCAGCGGGGTGTTCTGGTCTTCGGCACCGGCGCCATTGCTCTCGGGGATGTCACCGGTGTGGAAGGTCCAGGCCACCTGCAACTTGTCGATGTTGCCTTTGTTGATCTGGTCCAGCGCGGCAAACCGATTGCCGGCGGTGGTGTTGCCCCAGTGGGCCCAGTCTTTTTGCTCGGTGCCCGGCGTTACCGCAGTCACCGCAGGCTCACTGCTGGCCTTGACCACGTGGGTCGGTACAAACATGTACGCCAGGGTGGCGACCACGCCCAGGCCCAGCAGCCCGGCAACGCCATAGGCGCCGCGCCCGGGTGTCGATCCCGAAGCGCGGGCGAGCTGTGGATAAATCAGCGCGACTACCAGGCCGATGACGGCGAAGGTCAGGACTCGCGAAACCAACGGCCAGTATTCCAGACCGGTATCCCACACCGCCCAGATCGCAGTCAGCACCAATGCCACGGCGTACAGCCATGCTCCCTGAGGCCGGCGCTTGGCGATCAGCACACCAGAGACCAGCATCGCCAGGCCCATCAGCAGGAAATACCAACTGCCGCCCAACACTACGAGGTAACCGCCACCGCCTGCCAAACCCAGGCCGATCAAGGCGATCAGCAGGCCCAGCCCAACCAGCAACCATCTGCTGCCGGTGGCAGCCCCAAAGTTATTCATCGCGCAAACGTCCTTCCTGTATACCTAACGCAAAATAATGTACCAAACAGTTACTTTTCACAATCTGGCACAAAATAATGTGTTCGATCAGCGGCGAAAATAAATTCCCGGCCGGGCGGGCAGTATCGCCAGGACCGAGCCTGTAACATGCTCGCCCACTGATGCCCGCGCCGGAGAACACCTTGCCCGCCTCTCACCCTCCCGTCCTCGATGAAATCGATCGCCAGTTGATCGCCGCCTTGCAGATCAACGCGCGTGAAAGCGTGGCCATGCTTGCCCGGCAACTGGGCATCGCACGCACCACCGTCACCTCACGCCTGGCGCGCCTGGAAAAAACCCAGGTGATTACCGGCTATGGCGTGCGCCTCAGCCAGCGGGTGGTGGATGGTGGTTTGCAGGCCTACGTGGGGATCACCGTGCAACCGCGCTCCGGCAAGGAAGTGCTGCGCCGGATCAGTACCATGGCGCAGGTTCAGCAGTTATGTGCGGTAAGCGGCGAGTTCGATTACGTGGCCTGGCTGCGCACCGATTCGCCGGAACAGCTGGATCAACTGCTGGACCAGATCGGCAGCGTCGATGGCGTGGAGAAGACCACCACCTCGATCATCCTCAGTAACAAACTGGATCGCGGCCAACCAATCTGACCAGCAAGCTCGTCACTCTGACTAAAAACAATTCAATCCGACGACACATTGCGTCTTATTAACGAACGCTACGCTCCCTAGAATGGCTGCCATCTTTTCCTATACTCAGCGGGTCGCGCCCCGCCGAGCCGCCAGCAAGGTCAGCCATGAGCATTCCTTCCAGCACCATCAGCAAGACCAATCGCCACCCCGCCACCGGTAAAAAGCCGATCACTATCTTTGGCCCGGACTTCCCGTTCGCCTTTGATGACTGGATCGAACACCCGGCGGGCCTGGGCAGCATTCCGGAGGCCAACCACGGCGCCGAAGTGGCGATCGTCGGCGCCGGGATTGCCGGGCTGGTAGCCGCCTATGAGTTGATGAAGCTGGGCCTTAAACCCGTGGTGTATGAAGCCTCGAAAATGGGTGGCCGCCTGCGCTCCCAGGCGTTTGAAGGCGCCGAAGGCATCATTGCGGAACTGGGTGGCATGCGTTTCCCGGTGTCCTCTACCGCGTTCTACCACTATGTAGACAAGCTCGGGCTGGAGACCAAACCCTTCCCCAACCCGCTGACGCCGGCTTCCGGCAGCACGGTCATCGACCTCGAAGGCCAGACGCACTACGCACAGAAACTCGCTGACCTTCCTGCACTGTTCCAGGAAGTGGCTGACGCCTGGGCCGACGCCCTGGAAGCCGGCTCGCAGTTCGCCGATATCCAGCAAGCCATCCGCGACCGTGACGTACCGCGCCTGAAAGAGCTGTGGAATACGCTGGTTCCGTTGTGGGACGACCGCACCTTCTACGACTTCGTGGCGACCTCCAAAGCGTTCGCCAAGTTGTCCTTTCATCACCGCGAAGTGTTCGGCCAGGTCGGCTTTGGCACCGGCGGCTGGGACTCGGACTTCCCCAACTCGATGCTGGAAATCTTCCGCGTGGTGATGACCAACTGCGACGATCACCAGCATCTGGTGGTCGGCGGCGTCGCCCAAGTGCCCATGGGCATCTGGCGCCATGTGCCGGAGCGTTGCGCCCACTGGCCGGAAGGCACCAGCCTCAGCTCCTTGCACAACGGCGCGCCACGGGCCGGGGTCAAGCGCATTGCCCACGCGCCGGACGGCCGTTTCGCCGTCACCGACAACTACGGTGACACCCGTGAATACGCCGCCGTGCTGACCACCTGCCAGAGCTGGCTGCTGACCACCCAGATCGAGTGCGACGAAACCCTGTTCTCGCAAAAGATGTGGATGGCCCTGGACCGCACCCGCTACATGCAGTCGTCGAAGACCTTCGTGATGGTCGACCGGCCATTCTGGAAGGACAAGGATCCGGAAACCGGCCGCGACCTGATGAGCATGACGCTGACGGATCGCCTGACCCGCGGCACCTATCTGTTCGACAACGGTGACGACAAGCCGGGGGTGATTTGCCTGTCCTACTCCTGGATGAGCGATGCGCTGAAAATGCTTCCGCAACCCATCGAGAAACGCGTGAAGCTGGCTCTGGATGCGCTGAAGAAGATCTACCCGAAAGTCGACATCGCCGCGCGGATCATCGGCGATCCGATCACCGTGTCATGGGAAGCCGACCCGCATTTCCTCGGTGCTTTCAAAGGCGCACTTCCCGGTCACTATCGCTACAACCAACGGATGTACGCGCACTTCATGCAGAAGGACATGCCGGCGGAGCAACGCGGTATTTTCATCGCCGGTGACGACGTGTCCTGGACGCCTGCGTGGGTTGAGGGCGCCGTGCAAACCTCGCTGAACGCGGTGTGGGGCATCATGACTCACTTCGGTGGCAGCACTCACCCGCAGAACCCGGGGCCGGGCGATGTGTTCGATGAAATCGGGCCGATCGCACTGCCCGAATAAGGAGTTGCCCATGCGTGTTGCCCTGTATCAATGCCCGCCTCTGCCGCTGGACGTGGCCGGTAATCTCAAGCGCCTGCATCAGTTGGCGCAAGAGGCCACCGACGCCGACCTGCTGGTGCTGCCGGAGATGTTTCTCACCGGCTATAACATCGGCGTGGAAGCGGTCGGCGCCCTGGCTGAAACCCAGGACGGCCCATCCGCACAGTCCATCGCCGCGCTGGCGAAAAACTCGGGCGTGGCGATCCTCTATGGCTATCCGGAGCGCGGTGCAGACGGGCAGATCTACAACGCCGTGCAGCTGATCGACGCCAATGGCCAGCGCCTGTGCAACTACCGCAAGACCCACCTGTTTGGCGACCTCGACAACTCGATGTTCAGCGCCGGCGACGATGATTTCCCGCTGGTGGAATTGAACGGCTGGACGCTGGGTTTCCTGATTTGCTATGACCTGGAGTTCCCGGAGAACACCCGGCGCCTGGCGCTGGCCGGCGCGGAGTTGATCCTGGTACCGACGGCCAATATGGTGCCCTTCGATTTCGTCGCCGATGTGACCGTGCGGGCGCGGGCGTTTGAAAACCAGTGTTATGTGGCCTACGCCAATTACTGCGGGCAGGAAGGCGAGATCCAGTATTGCGGGCAAAGCAGCATCGCCGCGCCGGATGGCCAACGGATTGCCCAGGCCGGTCTGGATGAAGCGCTGATCGTGGGCACACTCGATCGGCAGTTGATGGTCGACTCACGCGCGGCCAATCGCTACCTGCTGGACCGTCGTCCCGAGCTTTATGGGGCGTTGCACAAGCACTGATCCCGGCTGCTTTGCGCTAGCATAGGCACTTCCTACGTTTCGGAAGTGCTCATGCCTGCGCCGGCCCACCCTCATCACCTTCAATTGACCCTGGCCAGCGGCCTGCGGGTTTCCTTGCATCATGCGCCGCGCTTGAAGCGCGCCGCGGCTGCCTTGCGCGTTGCAGCGGGCAGCCACGATGTACCCCTGGCGTGGCCGGGACTGGCGCATTTTCTTGAGCATTTATTGTTCCTGGGCACCGGACGTTTTCCTGCAAGCGACGGGCTGATGGCCTACGTCCAGCGTCAGGGCGGGCAGGTGAATGCCAGCACCCGCGAGCGCACTACCGACTTTTTCTTTGAGGTGCCTGTTTCGGCATTTGAAGCCGCACTGGAGCGCCTGGGGGACATGCTCGCCCATCCGCGCCTGGCCCTGGAAGACCAGTTGCGTGAGCGCGAAGTATTGCAGGCGGAGTTTATTGCCTGGTCGCAAGATGCCACGGCGCAACAGCAACAAGCGTTGCTGGGAGGTGTTGCGGCGGGTCATCCGTTGCGCGCGTTTCATGCGGGCAACCGGGATAGCTTGGCGGTAGAGCGTGAGGATTTTCAGCAGGCGTTGCGGGATTTTTATGAAGGTTTCTATCATTCCGGGCAGATGACCTTGAGCCTTGCGGGCCCTCAGTCGCTGGTGGAGCTGGAGGCATTGGCGCATCAGTTTGGCGCTGCGCTGAAGACTGCACCTCTGCGGCGACAGACGCCGGCGCCAGCGTTGCTGGCCGGCAATCAACGTACTTATCAACACACCGATGAACACCACTGGCATCAGGTGGTGGCAAGCGAGGCTTCCCCTGAGGCGCTGGATTTCCTCTGCCTGTGGCTGAACACTTCGGCGCCCGGCGGGTTGCTCGCCGAGTTGCAGTCGCGGCAGTTAGTCAGCGCCATTAACGCAACGGCGCTGTATCAATTTGCCGGACAGGCGTTGTTGGATATCAAGTTCACCCTGGACACTCAGGGTGCGCAGCAGACGACACTGATCGAAGAACTGCTGCACGACTGGCTGAGCTTTTTCGCACACAGTGACTGGGCGCCCTTGCGGGAAGAGTACGCCTTGCTGCTTGCTCGCAAACAACAGGTCAGTGGTGCCCTGGCATTGGCCCGGCAGGACAACGAACTGGTCCTGTCCGAGCAAAGCGCCAGCTCCCTCAAGACCCTGCTGGACTCGCTGCAATTGCCGCCGTCCCGGCACGCCTGGCAACTGCCGCCCACCAATCCGTTCCTGCAGCCGGCAGCCAAGGAAGAGCGCCCGGGGCTGATTCGCGGGCAAACCAGCGCCCATCGCGGCCTGCGCACGTTCGCCCAGGATCGCTCCCGTGGACGGAAGGATCTTTCGGCGCTGACCTTCAGCCAGGCCTTGCCAGGCGACACAGATGAAGGTGCGCTCTACCTGCGCTGGCATCTGGATTCGCCGCTGGATGCAGAGCTTTTCCCACGTCTGCGTGAGAACGCCAGCCAGGCTGGCGTCCAGATGTCTTTCGAGACAATCGGCGGTCACTGGCAGCTGAAGATGCTAGGGCTGCACGAACCCATGCCCGCGATATTGGAGGAAGTGGCACGCGAGCTGACCCGGCTCGACGAAAATGCCGGAGCGTCATCCTCCCCGGCGCCGGCAATGGCGATCCGGCAGTTACTCAAGGCATTGCCCGGGTATTGCGCCGACATCCCAGCTGCACAGCAGGTTGCTGGGCGAGACCGATGGTCAACCGCTCGCTGGCAAGGGCTCGCCGTGGGGCTGCCCGCCGCCTGCGAGACGGCGATAAAAAGTGCAGCCGGGAAACTGCCCGGCCAACCGCAAGCGGCTATCAGCGAACTGCCGTCAATCAGCAGCCAGCATCGTTGGCACGAAGTCAGGACCGATTCCAGCGACGCCGCGTTGCTGCTGTTCTGCCCGACAGCCACACGCTCCCTGGCGGACGAGGCTTGCTGGCGTCTACTCGCACATCTGGTGCAAGCGCCGTTCTACCAGCAACTGCGTGTTGAGCTTCAATTGGGCTACGCGGTGTTCAGCGACATCCGACAGTACAGCGGGCAAACCGGCCTGCTGTTTGGGGTGCAATCCCCAAGCGCGTCTCTTGCGCAAATACTTGATCACCTGCAGGCGTTCCTGAAGCAACTGCCCGCGCTGATCAACGCCAGCGAACTGCCGAACGATCTGGCCCGGCAATTTTCCCTCGACGCCCTACCCACTTCCCAAGCCGCTGAACTGCTCTGGCACGCGCACTTGGCAGGCCACCCGTCGGATTACATCCAGCAGCTGCAAGATTTCATCCAGACCCGCACCCGTGAGGATTTAATGGTATCTGCACAGCAACTCAATGCTGCTGCAGGCGGATGGTGCTGTGTGGCCAATGGCGCTTGTGCCGCCGGCTCCTGGCAACGACCTGGCTGATCATTGCCGCTTCGGTAAAAGGCTTTTTCCCGCAGGACAGCGCTATCTTCAAAAGAAGTACGTAACATTCACATGCACACATCTGAACATCTCCGCTTGGAGGTGGACTATATGTATTACTTGGTAGTAAACGTCCCTTCCCTTCGTAGGAGTAAGAACATGACCTGGTCCAAACCTGCTTACACTGATCTGCGTATCGGCTTTGAAGTCACCATGTACTTTGCCAGCCGCTGATTGGCTTTGTATCGCAATGCAACGCCTCGGCTCGCCCGGGGCGTTTTTATTTTTGAGTTGTGTGTAATGGAGCGGCCATGTTTGTCCAGATTCTAGGTTCCGCCGCGGGCGGTGGTTTCCCGCAATGGAACTGCAACTGCGTGAACTGTGCAGGTTTTCGCGACGGCAGCCTGCGGGCCGAGGCGCGTACCCAGTCGTCCATCGCGATTTCCGATGACGGCGTGAACTGGGTGCTGTGCAACGCCTCGCCAGATATTCGCGCCCAGCTTCAAGGCTTCGCCCCGATGCAACCGGGCCGCGCGCTGCGGGATACCGGCATCAGCGCGATCATCCTGATGGACAGCCAGATCGACCACACCACCGGCCTGCTCAGCCTGCGCGAAGGCTGCCCGCACCAGGTGTGGTGCACCGACATGGTCCATGAAGACCTGAGCACCGGCTTCCCGCTGTTCACCATGCTGACCCACTGGAACGGCGGCCTGGCCTGGAACCGCATCGAGCTGGACGCCAGCTTCACGATCCCCGCCTGCCCCAACCTGCGCTTCACACCATTGCCCCTGCGCAGCGCGGCACCGCCCTACTCACCTCACCGATTCGACCCACACCCGGGCGACAACATCGGCCTGATCGTCGAAGACCTGCGCACCGGCGGCAAGCTGTTCTATGCGCCGGGCCTGGGCAAGGTTGACGCACCGTTGCTGGAAATAATGGCCGGCAGCGATTGCCTGCTGGTGGACGGCACGATGTGGGACGACGACGAAATGCAGCGCCGTGGCGTCGGCACCCGCACCGGTCGCGAGATGGGCCACCTGGCACAAAACGGCCCCGGCGGCATGCTGGAAGTGCTGGAGCAGTTGCCCAAGCAGCGCAAGGTGCTTATCCACATCAACAACACCAACCCGATCCTGGATGAGGACTCGCCCGAGCGAGCCGAGCTGCTGCGACGCAATGTGGAAGTGGCGTACGACGGCATGAGCATTGAATTGTAGGAGCGAGCCAAATGACTGACACACCGCTGACCACCGCCGAGTTCGAACAGGCCCTGCGCGCCAAGGGCGCCTTCTACCATATCCATCACCCGTATCACGTGGCGATGTACGAAGGCCGCGCCACCCGCGAGCAGATCCAGGGCTGGGTCGCCAACCGTTTTTATTACCAGGTGAACATTCCCCTCAAGGACGCCGCGATCCTGGCCAACTGCCCGGACCGGGAGATTCGTCGTGAGTGGATCCAGCGCCTGCTGGATCACGACGGCGCTCCCGGCGAAGACGGCGGCATTGAAGCCTGGTTGCGCCTGGGACAGGCCGTCGGCCTCGACCCGGATCAACTGCGCTCCCAGGAGTTGGTACTGCCGGGCGTACGATTTGCGGTAGACGCCTACGTCAACTTCGCCCGCCGGGCCAGCTGGCAGGAAGCCGCCAGCAGTTCCCTGACCGAGTTGTTCGCCCCGCAGATCCACCAGTCGCGCCTCGACAGCTGGCCCCAGCATTACCCATGGATCGACCCCGCCGGCTACGAGTATTTCCGCACCCGCCTGGGCCAGGCTCGCCGGGATGTGGAGCACGGTCTGGCCATCACCCTGCAGCACTACACCACCCGCGAAGGCCAGGAGCGCATGCTGGAAATTCTCCAGTTCAAACTGGACATTCTTTGGAGCATGCTCGATGCAATGAGCATGGCTTATGAACTGAAACGCCCGCCGTATCACAGCGTGACCGATCAGCGTGTATGGCATAAGGGGATCACCCTATGAGCTTCGATCGCAGCAAAAAACCGACCTGGCGCCAGGGCTATCGTTTCCAGTACGAACCGGCGCAAAAAGGCCATGTGCTGCTGTACCCGGAAGGCATGATCAAGCTCAACGACAGCGCCGCCTTGATCGGTGGCTTGATCGACGGCGAGCGCGATGTCAGCGCAATCATCGCCGAGTTGGACAAGCAGTTCCCTGGCGTGCCCGAGCTCGGTGAAGACATCGAGCAATTCATGGAGGTTGCCCGTGCTCAGCACTGGATCGAACTTGCCTGACCTGCCACCCAAGCCGGAAATCGGCCTGCCGCTCTGGTTGCTGGCCGAGCTGACCTACCGCTGCCCGCTGCAATGCCCGTACTGCTCCAATCCGCTGGATTTCGCCGAGCAGGGCAAGGAACTGAGCACGGAACAGTGGATCAAGGTATTTCGTGAAGCCCGGGAAATGGGCGCTGCGCAACTGGGGTTTTCCGGCGGTGAGCCGCTGGTGCGCCAGGACCTCGCCGAACTGATCGCCGAGGCGCGCAAGCTGGGTTTCTATACCAACCTGATCACCTCCGGCATCGGCCTCACCGAGCAGAAGATCAGCGACTTCAAGAAGGCCGGCCTGGACCATATCCAGATCAGTTTCCAGGCCAGTGACGAGCAAGTGAACAACTTGCTGGCCGGCTCGAAAAAAGCCTTCGCGCAAAAACTCGAAATGGCCCGGGCAGTGAAAGCCCATGGCTACCCGATGGTGCTGAACTTCGTCACCCATCGGCACAATATCGACAAGATCGACCGCATCATTGAGCTGTGCATTGCCCTGGAAGCGGACTTTGTCGAGCTTGCCACCTGCCAGTTCTACGGCTGGGCCCAGCTCAATCGGGTCGGCCTGTTGCCGACCCAGGAACAGCTGGTGCGCGCCGAACGCATCACCAACGAATACCGCGCCAAGCTCGAAGCCGAAGGCCACCCGTGCAAGCTGATATTCGTCACGCCGGATTACTACGAGGAACGCCCGAAAGCCTGCATGAATGGCTGGGGCAGCATCTTTCTGACAGTAACGCCGGACGGTACTGCCCTACCGTGCCACGGCGCCCGACAGATGCCGATGCAATTTCCCAATGTGCGCGACCACAGCATGCAACACATCTGGTACGACTCGTTTGGCTTCAACCGCTTTCGCGGCTACGACTGGATGCCCGAGCCGTGCCGTTCATGTGACGAGAAGGAAAAGGACTTCGGTGGATGCCGCTGCCAGGCGTTCATGCTGACCGGGGATGCCAGCAACGCCGACCCGGTGTGCAGCAAATCGGAGCATCACGGCATGATCCTCCAGGCCCGCGAAGAAGCGGAGCACGCCACCCAGACCATCGAGCAACTGGCCTTTCGCAATGAGCGCAACTCACGGCTGATCGCGAAAGGCTGAGGTCTTTTAGCGTTTGGCGATGATGTACACCGCGTGCACGATGCCGGGAATGTAACCGCACAAGGTCAGCAGGATGTTCAGCCAGAACGCGGCAGCGAAACCCACTTGCAGGAACACACCCAGTGGCGGAAGCAGAATAGCGATGATGATGCGAATGATATCCATGGGTTCAGCTCCAGAAAATCGGCTCGTGTGAGCCGTACAAGCTAATCGACCTTGGCCGTTGGTAAGGGTTCAGTGGGATCTGGCACTCAGCCATCGTCTAATTCGCGGACAAAAAAACGCCCCCAGCCAAAAGAATCAGGCTGGAGGCGCCGCGTATACCGCGAGACGGTTCAGGAAATATGGGGCTTAAACGGCAATGCCCTTGCGGCATTGCAGCTGTGCAGTGCGCACCCGGGAGAAGGTACGGGCCAGGCGCAGGAGCATTTCGTCGACGTTGCTTTTGCTCAATGTGAGCGCCGGGGTGAAGCGCAGGCAATCGGGTTGCGGCGCGCTCAGGATCAGGCCTTCACTGAGCGCGGCGTTTACCACCGCATCTGCCGAATCCTCCGACAGAGTCAGTCCCCACATCAGGCCCTGGCCGCGCAGTTCACCCTGGTCATAGCGATGCGCCAGGCGGGCAAGCCCTTCACCCAGGTAAGTGCCGACCTCGCAGACGTGTGCAAGAAATCCGTGGTTCAGCACCGTATCAAGCACCGCCACACCGGCGGAAGCCATCAGCGCGTTGCCGTGGTGGGTGCCTTCCAGCTCACCCAGCTCAAAACAACACGCCTTGCCCCGTGCCAGCAACGCCGCCAGCGGCACACCGCCCCCCAAGCCCTTGCCCAGGGTGATGATGTCGGCGCGAACGCCATAGTGCTGTTCGGCGAGCAACGTGCCACAACGGCCGGTGCCGGTTTGCACTTCATCGAGGATCAACAGGATTCCCAGCTCACGGCACAGGCGTTCGACACCCTTGAGGTAATGCTCGGTCGCGGGAATGACGCCGGCATCGTTCTGGATCGGTTCCAGCATGATTGCCACGGTTTGCGCATCCACCGCCGCGTGCAGCGCCGGCAGGTCGTTGAACGGCACGTGGCTGAATCCCGGCAACTGGGGCTCAAAACGGTTTTCACTGGCGGCTGCCGAGGCTGACATCGCGGCAAAGCTGCGGCCATGGCAACCGTTGCTCGCGGTGATGATGCGATAGGCGCCGCCACGGTGCAGTTGGCCCCATTTGCGCGCCAGCTTGATGGCCGCTTCGCAGGCTTCGGCGCCGCTGTTGAGCAGGTAGGCCTGGTCGCTGCCGGTGCGATGGCACAGGCGGTCGGCGAGGTTCAGTTGAACGCGGTTGTGCAGGCTGTTACCGGGATTGATCAGCGATTGGGCCTGATCGGCCAGCGCCTTGGTCACTGCCTGCGGGCTATGGCCCAGGCTGTTGGCGCCGCCACCCTGGCTGAAGTCGAGATAGGCGCGGTCTTCGCTGTCCCACAGCCAGGAGCCTTGGCCGCGTACAAACACCTGGGGCGGGCGGGCCACACTGGGCATCAGGCAATCGCTGGAAAGATCGTCTCGCAGAGCCGGGGTTTTCGCCTCGAGGATCAGATCATCCAGGCTGGGGGCGGGGCGACGCAGGTTGAACAGGTTCATGGATGAACCCCTTTGGCAATCGCACCTTGGTCGGTACTACCGATAAACCCATGGCGGAGGTTTTTTGCCTTGCCTATGCAAACACCGTCAACATAAACACTACTCATCGTGCTTTCCGGCCCTGTAAGCCCTGTGAATAGGCGCTAGACTAGGCGCCTTGGGGGCACTCGGCCATTTCGATTTTCCAGCATTTTCGATAAGCATTACTTATGGATTTCAAGCAACTGCGTTATTTCGTCGCGGTGTACGAAGAAGGCCATGTGGGGCGGGCAGCGGAGCGCCTGTCGATCTCCCAGCCAGCTTTATCGCAGCAGATTCGCCAGCTCGAGCAAAACCTTGATGTGAGCCTGTTCGAACGCAGCAGCAAGCGCCTGCTGCCGACCCTCGCCGCCCACACTTTGTATAACCACGCCCTGCCCTTGCTCGACGGTATGCAGCATGCGGTGGAAGCGCTGCGTAACTTCAAGGGCCAGGCACTGCGCACCTTGGCGATCGGCGTTCTGCAAACCGTGCACACCAGCCTGGTGCCGCAGATGCTCGAACGGGTGCGCAAGGCCCAGCCGCACCTGGTCGTACAGATCTACGAGCTGACCGGGATGGAAATCGAACGCCGGCTGCTCAACGGCTCGCTGGATATCGGCATCAGCTACCTGCCGCCACGCCAGCCGGGGCTGCACGGCGTGCTGCTGTATGAAGATGAACTGAAGGTGGTCATCCCGGCTGATCACCCGCTGCGGGAATTCAAGAAAGTCTCCCTGAAGCAAGCCGCCGAGTTACCCATGTTGCTGCTGGGGGAAGAGTTTCAGGTGCGCCAGATATGGCAAGGTCAATTGGCCAACCTGGGCCGACGCCCGCAAGTGCAGGCCGAGTTGAATACGATGGCGGGGATTCTCGACAGCCTGCTCCACACCAAGCTGGCGACGGTGCTTCCCGGACGCTCCCAGGATGAACACAACAGCAAGGCGTTGCTGTGGAAACCCTTGAGCGAACCACGGGTGCCGTTGAAAGTGGGGTTGGTGTGCCGGGATGTGCAGCGCCAGCAGGCGACGCTGGAATTGTTGCGCACGCTGCTGGAAGACGTGATGAACGCGCCCGCCTGACTTTTTCGCAGGCAAAAGAAAACCCCGCCGAAGCGGGGCTTTGCAGACTGTTTCCCTGACATCCATTTCACTCCGCCTTCCTGGCAGAATCCTACGTGTCCGTGTTGTTGCTTTGCGCTTCCTGCGCGACGTCCATGTGAAGTAGATTATCCGTGGATCCAATTTGGCGATAGAGGACGAATAGCAGCACGTCATGTAAGAGAATGCTTACACGCCCTCCAAGCCCTTAGAACAGTGCTTCATCCAGCAAGAACAGCGATTCGCTACCGGCTTTTACCGAGGCGCTGAGGGACGCGATCCGCGGCAGCAAGCGCGCAAAGTAGAAACGCGCGGTGCCCAGCTTGCTCGCGTAGAAGTCTTCCTGAGCCTCTTTACCCAGAGCCGCCTTGGCCATCAGGGCCCACATGTAGGCATAAGCCATGTAGCCGAACGCGTGCAGGTATTCCACGGATGCCGCGCCGATTTCATTCGGGTTGGATTTGGCGCGGTCCAGCAGCCAGGCGGTCAGTTCGTCCAGGTCATCCACGGCCGCGTCCAGCGGTTTGGTGAATTCGGCCAGTTCGGCGCCGGCAGTGGTGGTGAAATGGCGGATCTCATCAGCGAACAGCTTGTAGAACGCCCCACCGCTGCCGACGATCTTGCGTCCCACCAGGTCCAGGGCCTGAATGCCGTTGGTGCCTTCGTAGATCTGGGTGATGCGCACATCACGCACCAGTTGCTCCTGGCCCCATTCGCGAATGTAGCCGTGGCCGCCGAAAATCTGCTGGCCGTGCACGGTGGTTTCCAGGCCCAGGTCGGTCAGGAACGCCTTGGCAACCGGGGTCAGCAGAGCAACCAGATCGTCCGCGCGTTTGCGGGCGGTGGCGTCTTCGCTGAACTTGGCGGTGTCGAGCTGCATCGCCACATAGGTGGAGAACGCACGGCCACCTTCGTTCGAGGCTTTCATGGTCAGCAGCATGCGCCGCACGTCCGGGTGGACGATGATTGGGTCAGCGACCTTGTCCTTGGCTTTCGGACCGGTTGGCGAACGGCTTTGCAGGCGGTCGCGCGCATATTCGATAGCGTTCTGATAAGAGCGCTCACCGGAGGCCAGGCCCTGGATGCCCACACCCAGGCGCTCGTAGTTCATCATGGTGAACATCGCGGCCAGGCCACGGTTCGGCTCGCCCACCAGGTAGCCCACGGCTTCGTCGAAGTTCATCACGCAGGTCGCAGACGCCTGGATGCCCATCTTGTGTTCGATGGAGCCGCAGGTCACCGGATTGCGCGCCCCCAGGCTGCCGTCGGCATTGACCATGAACTTGGGCACCAGGAACAGCGAAATACCCTTGGGACCCGCCGGTGCGTCCGGCAGCTTGGCCAGCACCAGGTGGATGATGTTCTCGGTGAGGTCGTGCTCGCCACCGGTGATGAAGATCTTGGTGCCACTGACCTTGTAGGAACCGTCTGCCTGAGGCTCGGCCTTGGTCCGAATTATCCCCAGGTCAGTGCCGGCATGAGGTTCGGTCAGGCACATGGAACCGGCCCACACGCCGGAGTACATATTCGGCAGGTAAGTGGCCTTGAGCTCTTCACTGGCGTGGGTGTTGATCGACACGCAGGCGCCGGAGGTCAGCATCGGGTACAGGCCGAAGGCCAGGCCCGAGGAGTTGATCATCTCTTCCACCTGGGCCGACACCGCCTTGGGCATGCCCATGCCGCCGTACGCCGGGTCGCCGCCAACACCTACCCAACCGCCTTCAGCGTAGGTTTTGTAGGCGTCCTTGAAGCCAGCCGGGGTGAAGACCGCGCCATTCTCCCAGCGGCAGCCTTCTTCGTCGCCGCCGCGGCTGAGCGGGGCTACGGTCTTGGAGGTGACTTTGCCGGCTTCTTCGAGGATTGCCTCAACGGTCTCGGCGTCGACGGTCTCCGCCAGCGCGGGCAGTTGGGCCCAGAGTTTGGCGACCTCGAAAACTTCGTTGAGGACGAAGCGCATATCGCGCAGCGGCGCTTTGTAGTCAGCCATGGCAAACCTCGTGAGAACTTTAACGTTATTCGGGTGGGGTCGGTTTTACAGACCCCGAGTGTAACCGAACAACTTTTGTGACACATAGGGTCTGCTTGTGACCAACAAGTATTTTACGGTCACTAAAGCGCAAACAGCTCCGCCGGCAGACTCATCAGGCACTCACTGCCCGCCTCCACCGCCGCCCGGTGCGCGGCCGTGCGCGGTAGCAGGCGCTTGAAGTAGAACTCGCAGGTCGCCAGCTTGCCTCGGGCGTAATCGGCATCACCGCTACCGCTGTCCAACTGCTCCTGCGCCACCAGCGCCATGCGCAGCCACAAGTAGGCAAGGATGATGTAGCCGCTGTACATCAGGTAATCCAGGGCTGCAGCGCCGACTTCATCCGGGTTTTTCATGGCTGCCATGCCTACCTTGACCGTCAGCTCACCCCACTGCTGATTCAACTGGTTGAGCTGAGCCACATGGGCCTTGAGTTGCGGATGTTCGGCGTTGGCCGCGCAAAACTTGTGGACGATTTTGGTAAAGCCGCGCAGCAGCTTGCCCTGGCTGCCGAGCACCTTGCGCCCGAGCAAATCCAGGGCCTGGATGCCGTTGGTCCCTTCATAGATCGGCGCAATCCGGCAATCGCGAACCAGTTGCTCCATGCCCCATTCACGAATGAAGCCATGGCCACCGAACACCTGCATGCCGTGGTTGGTCACCTCCAGCCCGGTTTCGGTCATGAACGCCTTGCAGATCGGCGTAAGGAAGGCCAACAGGTCTTCGGCTTCCTGGCGTTGCCCCTCGTCGCCACTCAGGTGTGCGGTATCGAGCAATTGTGCCGAGAAGTAGGTCAATGCGCGGTTGCCTTCATTGAAGGCTTTCATGGTCAGCAACATGCGCCGCACATCCGGGTGGACGATGATCGGATCAGCGGCTTTTTCGGGTGCCTTGGCGCCGGTCAGCGAGCGCATCTGCAAGCGGTCGTTGGCGTACTTGATCGCACCCTGGAAGCTCGCTTCCCCCAGGCAAAGGCCCTGCATGCCGGTGCCCAGGCGCGCATGGTTCATCATGGTGAACATGCAGTTGAGGCCCTTGTTCGCCTCACCGATCAGGAAACCCCGGGCGCCATCGAAGTTCAGCACACAGGTGGCCGACGCCTTGATGCCCATCTTGTGCTCGATGGAGCCGCAACTCATCGTGTTGCGCTCGCCCGAGTCGGCATGGAACTTGGGCACGATAAACAGCGAGATTCCCTTGGTGCCGGCCGGCGCATCCGGCAGCTTGGCCAGCACCAGGTGGATGATGTTGTCACTCATGTCATGCTCGCCGGCCGAGATGAAAATCTTGCTGCCGGTGACTGCATAACTGCCGTCGGCCTGCGGTACGGCGCGGGTCTTGATCAGGCCGAGGTCGGTGCCGCAATGGGCTTCAGTCAGGCACATGGTGCCGGTCCACTGGCCCGCGGTGAGTTTGCTCAGGTAGGTGTTTTTCTGCTCTTCAGTGCCGTGGGCACGGATCGCCGACATCGCACCGTGGGTCAGGCCGGGGTACATGCCCCAGGACGTGTTGCTGGAGGAGATCATCTCCGCGAGTACCAGGCCCAGGGACATTGGCAAGCCCTGCCCGCCGTAGGCCGGGTCAGCCGCCAAACCGTGCCAGCCGCCATCCACGTACTGCGCGAAGGCTTCCTTGAAGCCCTTGGGCGTGGTCACCACACCGTTGTCGAAATGGCAGCCTTCTTCATCGCCGGAGCGGTTCAACGGCGCCAGGACGTTTTCGCAGAACTTCGCACCTTCCTCGAGGATCGCGCCGACCATGTCCGGGCTGGCATCGCTTGCACCCAGCGCGGCGTAGTGGCCGTGGAAGTCAAAGACGTGATCGATCAGAAAGCGCATGTCGCGCAGGGGAGCTTTATAGTCAGGCATGGCAATGTCTCCGGCAGCAGATGCCTTCAACCTACTGCCCCACGGCCCACCGGACAATCACTGTAGGGCCGCTGAATACACCACCATCACTCAACCGGCAGCGCTGTCCATGCGGACCGCGCCGCGGCGGGTCTGCCCCGCAGCGACCACGCAGTTACGCCCCGCGCCCTTGGCGTTGTACAGCGCCTGGTCGGCGGATTTGAGCACTTCTTCAGGGCTGCGCTGCTCGGCCTGGCGTTCGGCCACGCCGATGCTGACGGTCACCGACACGCTGGAAGTGCCATTGCCCACACGACGCTGGCGCCCCTGCTGGTCGTCGTGGGGACGGTCCGGGTTACGCAGCTTGATGTCGTAGTTGGCGATGATTTCGCGGATCTCTTCCAGGTGCGGCAGGCATTCATCCAGGGTCTTGCCGGCGAATACCACGGCAAATTCCTCACCGCCATAGCGGTAGGCCCGGCCGCCGCCGTTGACCTTGGACAGCTTGCTGGCCACCAGGCGCAGTACCTGGTCGCCCACGTCGTGGCCATGGGTATCGTTGAAACGCTTGAAGTGATCGACGTCGCCCATGGCCAGCACATAATTGCGCCCCAGGCGTTGCATGCGCTCATTGAGCGCGCGGCGGCCCGGCAACCCGGTCAGCTCGTCACGGAAGGCCATTTGATAAGCCTCGTGGGCCACCCCGGCAGCGATCATCAGCATCACCTGGCTGCACATGATGTTCAGGGTGAACGGCAGGATGAACGTCTGCGGCAACATCCAGAACAACCCCAGCAACCCTACCAACTGCGCGGCGTGCAGCGGTCTTGGTTGATACCAGTACTGCGCGGCCAGGGTCACAAAACCAATCAGGAACATCGGATAGGACAGCTGGATCAGGCTCATCCAGCGGCCATGCAAGGCGGGCCAGCGAATTTCGGCCAACCAGCTTAACAAGGCATGGGGGAAACTTTGTTCAAGGGCAAGCGCCACGCTGCCTACCGCAAACAGCACCGCGCAGCGTGCGACGAAGTCGCGAAACAGGTGGGTTTTTTCTTGCCAGACCGCGTAGATGCCGAACAGCAACGGTAACAACAGGCAACACAGGTGGAAGACCACGGCCGCGTCGTCCCGCACGCGACCGTTATCGCGGTAGTAATCGGTCTGGGTATCCAGCAGGAAATAGACCACATACACCGTGATCATCAGGAACAGCTCTCGCTGGCGCCGGTAGACCGCGCAGTACGAGCCGCCCAGCAGCAGCACGAGGGTCGGCAGCACATTGAACAGTGAAGTGAAGAACACATTGAGATCCTTCACATACGCAGCCGAGAGCCCCGCCAGCAGTAAAAGCAGTGAAGGTAAAAAATGACTGAAACGTACAGCAGACGCGCGCGACAAGGGTAAAGCTCCGACCCACAAAAAAAGATGGCACAGTGCCTTCACTGATCACAGTTAAGCACATTCAATGTGATGCGTATCACATTGCCATCACTGTAACGGCCGCTCGGAGCAATCCCTGAGTGCGGTACTGTGGTTTTTTATCGCGCAAAAAAAACCGCCGCTCCCGAAGGAGTGGCGGCTTTTGAAGCGAACTGGCCGAGGCTTAGTAGCCCAGGTCGAAGTTCTCTTCTTTCATGTCCATCAGGTTGTTGGCGCCCGACAGCATGGTTGCAACGTGGGTGCGGGTACGCGGCAGGATGCGCTGGAAGTAGAAGCGCGCAGTCTGCAGCTTGGCGGTGTAGAAGCCTTCTTCGCTGGTGCCGGCAGCCAGTTTCTCGGCGGCCAGGCGGGCCATGTCGGCCCAGAAGTAAGCCAGGCAGGCATAACCGGAGTACATCAGGTAATCCACCGAAGCGGCACCGACTTCTTCGCGGTCTTTCATGGCCGCCATGCCGACCTTCATGGTCAACTCGCCCCACTCTTTGTTCAGTGCCGCCAGCGGTGCAATGAATTCTTGTACCGCTTCGTTGCCTTCGTTGGCCTGGCAGAACTTGTGGACGATCTTGGTGAAGCCCTTCAGCGCTTCGCCCTGGGTCATCAGCACTTTACGGCCCAGCAGGTCGAGGGCCTGGATGCCGGTGGTGCCTTCGTACAGCATCGAAATGCGGCTGTCGCGAACGTTCTGCTCCATGCCCCACTCGGCGATGAAGCCGTGGCCGCCGTAGATTTGCACGCCGTGGTTGGCGGCTTCAAAACCGACTTCGGTCATGAACGCCTTGGCAATCGGGGTCATGAACGCCAGCAGTGCGTCAGCCTGTTTCTTGGCTTCGTCGTCAGTGCCGTACTTGACCACGTCAACCTGCTTGGCGGTGAAGTACACCATCGCGCGGTTGCCCTCGGCGAAGGCTTTCATGGTCAGCAGCATGCGGCGCACGTCAGGATGCACGATGATCGGGTCAGCGGCCTTGTCCGGCGCTTTCGGGCCAGTCAGGGAGCGCATTTGCAGGCGGTCGCGAGCGTATTTGAGGCCGCCCTGGAAGCCGATTTCAGCGTGGGACAGGCCTTGCAGCGCGGTGCCCAGGCGAGCGGTGTTCATAAAGGTGAACATGCAGTTCAGGCCTTTGTTCGCCGGGCCGATCAGGAAACCGGTGGCCGCGTCGAAGTTCATCACGCAGGTGGCGTTGCCGTGGATACCCATCTTGTGTTCCAGGGAACCACAGGACACCGCGTTGCGTTCGCCAATCGAACCGTCGGCGTTTGGTACGAACTTGGGAACGATGAACAGCGAAATGCCTTTGGTGCCAGCCGGTGCGTCCGGCAGGCGAGCCAGCACGATGTGGACGATGTTGTCGGCCATGTCGTGTTCGCCGGCCGAGATGAAGATCTTGGTACCGGAAACCTTGTAGGAACCATCAGCCTGAGGCTCGGCCTTGGTGCGCAGCATGCCCAGGTCGGTGCCGCAGTGCGGTTCGGTCAGGCACATGGTGCCGGTCCACTCGCCCGACACCAGTTTGGTCAGGTAAGCCTCTTGCTGCTCGGGGGTGCCGTGCTCGGAAATGGTGTTCATCGCGCCATGGGACAGGCCCGGGTACATGCCCCACGACCAGTTGGCCTCGCCGACCATTTCGCTGACCGCCAGGCCCAGGGATTCCGGCAGGCCCTGGCCACCGTGCGCCACGTCGTGGGCCAGGCTTGGCCAGCCGCCTTCAACGAACTGTTTGTAGGCTTCTTTGAAACCGGTAGGGGTCTTAACGCCTGACTCGCTCCAGGTGCAACCTTCGATATCACCCACGCGGTTCAGCGGTGCCAGTACCTGCTCACAGAACTTGGCGCCTTCTTCGAGAATGGCGTCAACCATGTCCGGGGTAGCGTCCTGGCAAGCCGGCAGGCTCTGATAGTGCGCTTCATAGCCAAGCAGTTCGTCACGAACGAAGCGAATATCACGCAAGGGGGCCTTGTAGTCAGGCATAGCGATAAACCTCTGCTGATGTATCTGGGATGAACAACCGCATGGATGTGTTGTGGCGGTCAAACAGTTGTTTGAAACATACGTTTACGACCAATCCTTGTCAAGCGTCGCGCAAACGCCGTTTGTCATGACGCAGGTCAACGTCAGGCACGGCAAGGCCTGCAGCGAAATGCCGCATGACGATTCAGGGGGAAAAAGATTATTGAGCGGTGAAGATCAGTGTGGGCGCTGGCTTGCCTGCGATGCGGGCGCCGCGGTGTATCAGGAGGATCGAGGTGACGCTATCGCAGGCAAGCCAGCTCCCACAGAGAAGCCAGCTCGCACGATAAGAAGGGGGGGGGTTATGCGTAAGTATCTATCAAGGTGCCGAGCATTTCGTCGGAAGCCTTGGCGACTTTGGCGCCCAGTTCAACCTGGAACTTGCCTTGGGCCATCTCGACCATGTTGCTCGCCGAGTTGCTGGCCTGATTGGCGTCTACCGAACGCAAACGATCATTTTGCGCGTCCGAAGGCTGGGAAGTGGCGGCGCTGGCAATCTTGCCGGCGGCCTGGTCGACACGGTTCTGCCCGGTCTGAATCGCGCTCAGTCCCGAGTAAAACGCACTGCTACCAGAGATTTCCATGGCGTGAACCTGCCTATAAGAGAATCGTGAACTGTTATTGAAGCAGACCTACCGGCAAAACGCCCGTCAAAAACACTAATGGCATAATGCCTTCGCGATAGGCAAAACTAGTCAAGCAGGTCCAGTTGCAAGTACGCGGCGACCGCTTCGGCGCTGGGATGCTTGAGCTTGGGCACCCTTCCCAGGCATGGCGCGGGGAGTCGTTCAGCCAGGGTCGCGAGGTTTTCTTCCAGACGAGAGGTCTTGGGGTCGATGATATTGGCCACCCAGCCCGCCAGCGGCAATCCGTCCCGGGCGATGGCTTCTGCGGTCAACAACGCGTGACTGATACACCCCAGCCGCACACCCACCACCAGGATCACCGGCAGCTTCAGCGCCTGGGCCAGGTCCGACAAATTGTCCTGGTCCGCCAATGGCACACGCCAGCCGCCCGCACCTTCGATCAAGGTGAAGTCCGCCTGCTTGGCGAGAACGTGCTGCATGGGTTTCAACAACGACTGCACCGTCAGCGCCACGCCGGCTTCACGGGCCGCCAGATGCGGCGCGATGGCCGGCTCGAAGGCCACCGGGTTGACCTCGGCATAACTCAACGGCAACGAACACTCGGCCAGCAACGCCAGGGCGTCCGAATTGCGCAGGCCCTTGGGCGTCAGCTGGCACCCAGAGGCTACCGGCTTGCCCGCCGCCGTACTTTTGCCGGCTTGCCGCGCGGCATGCAGCAGGCCGGCAGCGACGGTGGTCTTGCCGACGTCGGTGTCGGTCCCCGTGATGAAGTAAGCGGCATTCATAGAGGTTTCTCCAGGACGGCGTACACCACTTGATAAGTTGCCGGCAGGCCCTGGGCCTGGCGGAACTGCTCGTAGGCTTGCACCAGTGCAACAATCCGCGCCCGGCCCGTCAACCCTCCTGGGCGCCCCGGGTTCAGATTGTGCGCACCCAACGCTTTCAGTTCGTGGGTCAGGCTGCGCACGTCGGGGTAATGCAACACGTGGGGACACTGCTCCAGGCTGCGCACCCGCAAACCACTGGCTGCGCACAGTTGCTCATAAGCACTGAACGGCCGGAAGCGGTTCACATGAACCATGCCATCCGCTGCGCGCCAGCTTTCGCGCAACTCATCCAGCGTACCCACGCAGAGGCTGGCAAACGCCAGCACGCCGCCGGGCTGCAATACGCGCCGCGCTTCGCTGAGCACTGCGGCAAAATCCGAGCACCACTGCACCGCCAAACTGGAGTAAATCAGCCCGCAACTGGCGTCCTGCAACGGCAAGCGCTCGGCATCGCCAGCGATGAAATGTTGTGCACCGCCCAGCGGCCGGGCATGTTTGAGCATGCCCTCGGCGATATCCAGGGCGAAACCCTGGCTACCCGCAAATGACTGGCCCAGCACACGACTGAAATAACCCGTGCCGCAGCCCAGGTCCAGCCAGCGTTGTGGAGAAAGACCTTCGGGCAAACGCCGCAGCAGCTCGCTGCCCACCGCACGCTGCAACTCGGCAACGCTGTCGTAACTGGCGGCTGCGCGGGAAAAGGAGGCCGCTACCTGGCGCTTGTCTGGCAAGCCGCCGGGCAGCACATGGGACAAATCAGTCATCACCGCACTCATGCAAAAAAGCCTGGATGGCCCCCGCCACACCGTGGGGGTCCTCCAGTAGAAAAGCGTGACCGGCCTGTTCAATCAGGCCGATTTCAACGTCAGGCAACAAGGCGAACAACTCACTGGCCACTTCAGCCGGAACCAGCCCGTCCAGCCCGGCAAACAGATGCAACTGCGGCCCTTGAAAGTCGACCAACGCCTGACGGGTGTCCAATCGGCCCAACAGCTCCAGACCACTGAGCAAGGTCTGCGCGGAGGTTTTAGGGGCACCCGCCAGCAATAGCCGAGCAAGTGATCGGGGATCGCTGGAGCCCCGGGCGCAAAGCAGACTGAAGCGTTTTAACGTCGCAACCGGATCAAGGCGGCAACCGTTAAGAAACGCAATAAAATCCTCTTCGTGCATGCCATGGTCCCAGCGGGACCAGGCCACGAAGCTTGCGTTGCTGGCAAAGGTGAGCAAACCGCAACAATGATCACCGCGCCGCGCGGCCAACTCGGCAGCAAGCATGCCACCGAGGGACCAACCACCCAGCCAGACGTCTTGGGGCAAGGTCGAATCCAGCTCATCGAGCCACTCTTGAAGGTCGTCCGACTCCACGCCCGGCAACGGTTCGATCTGCACCTGCAAGTGTTCATCCAGCCCCTGCAACGCCGCCGCCAGCGGTTCCAGCGGCGAAACGCCGAGGCCCCAGCCAGGCAGCAATATCAGTCGATCACGCATGGTCGGGCTCCTGGCCTAACAAGCGGAAACACTCTTCCAATGCGCTTAACAATAGCTGCACCTGGGCTTCACTGTGGGCCGCCGTGAGAGTCACCCGCAGACGGGCACTGCCGGCGGGCACGGTCGGTGGGCGGATCGCGGTCACCATCAGCCCGCGCTCGCGCAGCATCTGCGACAAACGCATTGCACGGGCACTGTCGCCAATCATGATCGGCTGGATCGGCGTGAAACTGTCCATCAGTTCCAGGCCAATCTGCTCGGCGCCCTGGCGGAACTGGCGGATCAGCCCATTGAGATGCTCCCGCCGCCAATGCTCGGTGCGCAGCAGTTCCAGGCTTTTCAGCGTGGCGCAGGCCAATGCCGGCGGTTGGCTGGTGGTGTAGATATACGGGCGGGCGAACTGGATCAGGCTTTCGATCAGCTCTTCGCTGCCCGCCACAAAGGCGCCAGCGGTACCGAAGGCCTTGCCGAGCGTGCCGACCAGCACCGGCACATCTTCCTGGCTCAAGCCAAAATGCTCGACGATCCCGCCACCGTTGGCGCCCAAAGGCCCGAAGCCATGGGCGTCATCCACCATCAACCATGCGCCCCTGGCCCGGGTTTCACGGGCCAGCGCCGGCAAGTCGGCCAGGTCACCGTCCATGCTGAACACGCCGTCGGTCACCACCAGCGTATTGCCGGTGGCTTTCTCCAGGCGCTTGGCCAGGCTTTCAGCATCGTTGTGCAGGTAACGATTGAAGCGCGCGCCGGAGAGCAAACCGGCATCCAGCAACGAGGCATGGTTGAGACGGTCTTCAAGCACCGTATCGCCCTGCCCCACCAGCGCCGTGACGGCGCCGAGGTTGGCCATGTAACCGGTGGTGAACAACAGCGCTCGCGGGCGACCGGTCAGGTCGGCCAGGGCTTCTTCCAGTTCATGGTGCGGCGTGCTGTGTCCGATGACCAGATGCGAAGCGCCGCCACCGACACCCCAACGCGCCGCGCCCGCACGCCAGGCTTCAATCACTTGCGGGTGATTGGCCAGGCCCAGGTAATCGTTGTTGCAGAACGCCAGCAACGGTTGGCCATCGACCACCACTTCAGGGCCTTGCGGGCTCTGCAGCAGTGGACGTTGGCGATACAGGTGTTCGGCACGACGAGCCGCAAGACGCGCGGCGAGATCGAAAGACATGAGACCTCGGTAGATCAGGTTGAACGCAGTCAAAAATGTGGGAGCGGGCTTGCTCGCGAAAGCAGTGGATCAGTCAGCTTATGTATTGGCTGACACACCGCCTTCGCGAGCAAGCCCGCTCCCACATTTGGATGGCATTCCAAAGTGGACTTATCAAACAGCCGCGTTGTAAAACTGCTCGCTGCTCTTCTGCTCCACCAGCGCCTGCTCGATCGCCGCCTGGTGCACTTCATCGGCGTGCTCTTCACGAGCTTCCGGCAAGATGCCCAGGCGCGAGAACAGTTGCATGTCCTTGTCCGCCTGCGGGTTGGCAGTGGTCAGCAGCTTGTCGCCGTAGAAAATCGAGTTGGCGCCAGCAAAAAATGCCAGGGCCTGCATCTGCTCGTTCATCGCCTCACGCCCGGCCGACAGCCGCACATGGGACTGCGGCATCAGGATGCGCGCCACCGCCAGCATGCGGATGAAGTCGAACGGGTCGATGTCGTCGGCGTTTTCCAGCGGCGTGCCGGCAACTTTCACCAGCATGTTGATCGGCACCGATTCCGGATGCTCCGGCAGGTTGGCCAACTGGATCAGCAGGTTGGCGCGATCGTCCAGGGACTCGCCCATGCCGAGGATGCCGCCGGAGCAGATCTTCATCCCCGAATCACGCACGTACGCCAGGGTTTGCAGGCGCTCGCCGTAGGTGCGGGTGGTGATGATCGAACCGTAGAACTCCGGCGACGTGTCGAGGTTGTGGTTGTAGTAATCGAGGCCGGCCTGGGCCAGGGCTTCGGTCTGGTCCTGGTCGAGACGGCCGAGGGTCATGCAGGTTTCCAGGCCCATAGCTTTCACGCCTTTGACCATCTCCAGCACGTAGGGCATGTCTTTGGCTGACGGATGCTTCCAGGCGGCGCCCATGCAGAAGCGGGTCGAACCGATGGCCTTGGCGCGAGCGGCCTCTTCGAGGACCTTCTGCACTTCCATCAGCTTCTCTTTTTCCAGGCCCGTGTTGTAGTGGCCCGACTGCGGACAATATTTGCAATCTTCCGGGCAGGCGCCGGTCTTGATCGACAGCAGCGTGGAAACCTGGACGCGGTTAGCGTCGAAATGCGCGCGGTGCACGGTCTGCGCCTGGAACAACAGGTCGTTGAAGGGCTGTACGAACAGCGCTTTGACTTCGGCTAAAGACCAATCGTGACGCAGGTTGGCAGTGATGCTGGCGCTCATGGGCGATTCCTTGATTATGCTTTGGCAAGCCCTGTGGGAGTAATACCCACAGGTACGATACGGATGCTCGGCATATTTAAGGAAGATTCATGCACTGTCAACTTGAGAACAAACACGAGGTTTACATCTGGTTAAAAAGCAACCAAACCTGTTTAATCTGCGATGAAAGCAGCGGAACGGCCGATCCTGTCTGCAGCGCCTGCGAAACCGAGCTGCCCTGGCTGATGGAACATTGCGAGGTGTGCGCACTGCCGTTGCCGGCGACGGGCCTGGTGTGCGGCCAGTGCTTGAAGCAACCTCAGGCGTTCAAGCAGGTCGTCGCGCCGTGGACCTACAGCTTCCCCATCGACAGCCTGATCAGCCGTTTCAAGCATCAGGCCCGCTGGCCGCTGGGGCATCTGCTTGCGCACCTGTTGGGACAATTCCTGCAACACCGCTATGAAGATGCCGCGCTGGCTCGCCCCGACTGCCTGCTGCCCGTGCCCCTGGCCCGCAAACGCCTGCGGGAACGGGGCTTCAACCAGGCGGCAATGCTCGCCCGCTGGCTGAGTGAGGACTTGAACATCCCCTGGGATGAGCACCTGCTGTCACGGCCGCGTGAAACCGTGGCGCAGCAAGACCTCGACGCCAGGACCCGCAAGCGTAACCTGCACCAGGCCTTCGCCCTGGCCGACGGCGCGCAAGTCAAAGGCCGGCACTTGGCGCTGATCGACGACGTACTGACCACCGGCGCCACCGCCAGCAGTCTCGCCCGCCTGTTGATGGATGCCGGCGCCCGACAGGTGGATGTGTATTGCCTGGCACGGACGCCCAAGCCCGGCACATGACTTGACTCGCGGGCGTCCTGCCCGCAACGTCAGCCCATTCCATCGAAGCGTGTAACCATGTCCCTGCCAACCCTCTTGAGCCAACACATCGTCCGTCGCCCGCAGCGCATTGCACTGCTGCAACATATTGCCGAACAAGGCTCCATCACCCGCGCCGCAAAGAGTGCGGGGCTGAGCTACAAGGCGGCCTGGGACGCCATCGACGAACTGAACAACCTGGCGCAAAAGCCGCTGGTGGAACGCAGCGTTGGCGGCAAGGGCGGTGGCGGCGCCAGGTTGACGGCCGAGGGTGAGCGGGTATTACGCCTTTACCAACGCCTGCAGGTGTTGCAAGCCCAGGTGCTGGATTCCGCCGAAGACGCCAGCGACTTCAACCTGCTGGGCCGCCTGATGCTGCGCACCAGCGCACGTAACCAGTTGCACGGCCGGGTGATCGCCATCGACAGCCACGGCCGCAATGACCTGATTCGCCTGGAGCTGGCAGCCGGGCTGCGCCTGGATGCGCAGATCACCCACGACAGTACCTTGCGCCTGGAGCTGGAGATCGGCACCGAAGTCGTCGCCCTGATCAAGGCCGGCTGGCTTGAAGTACTGGCCGTCACGCAGGCAGCAACACCTGGACACAATTGCCTGGAAGGAAAAATCGAGGCCATTCTCGATGCCGAAGACGGCCCCAGCGAGGTGCGGATCACCTTGCCCAACGGCCAGGTTCTCTGCGCCCTGGCCCGGCCCGACGCGCTTGCGCAGATCCATGCCGCCGAAGGCCTGCAGGTGAAGGTGCAGTTCTCCCCCAGCAACGTGCTGCTGGGCACTCCGGTGTAGCGCTTCAAACTGCAACAATTTCGTCACGACTGCTCCCTAAGGTGGCTGCAAAAACCCGCAGGGAGCCTGAAATGAGCCTATTAGAAGAAAACCAAGCCACCGACCTGGAACAGATGGTCGGCCTCAGCCGCCGGCGTTTTATCGGCGCCGGCGCCCTGTGCGGTGCCGCGATGTTCCTCGGCGGCAACCTGCTGACCCGCAGCGCCCTGGCGGTCAACGCCGCGTCGAACAGCCCATTGCTGGGTTTCACCAGCATCGCCTCGGCCACCAGCGACACCATCACCCTGCCGCCCGGCTACAGCGCTTCGGTACTGATCAGCTGGGGCCAGCCGCTGCACAAGAACGCGCCGGCCTTCGACCCCAGCGGCAACGGCACGGCCAAGGCCCAGGAACAGCAGTTCGGCGACAACAACGACGGCATGAGCCTGTTCGCCTTCCCCGGTGACGACAACCGCGCGCTGATGGCGATCAACAACGAATACACCAACTACCGCTACCTCTACGCCCACGGCGGCGCGCCGCAATCGGCCGAAGACGTGCGCAAGGCGTTGGCCAGCGAAGGCGTGTCGGTGATCGAAGTACGGCGCAAAGGCGACACCTGGCAGTTCGTCCAGGACTCGCGCTACAACCGGCGCATCCACGGCAACTCGCCAATCCGCTTCGGTGGCCCTGCGGCGGGCCATGCCTGGCTGAAAACCAGCGCCGACAAAACCGGCAAAAAAGTCCTCGGCACCTTCCAGAACTGCGCCAACGGCAAGACCCCGTGGGGCACGTATCTCACCTGCGAAGAGAACTTCACCGACTGCTTCGGCAGCAGCAACCCGCAACAGACCTTCGACGCCGGGCAGAAACGCTATGGCGTGGTCGCCGCGAGCAAAGACATCAACTGGCACCCCCACGACCCGCGCTTCGACATGGCCAAGAATCCCAACGAACTCAACCGCCATGGCTGGGTAGTGGAAATCGACCCGTTCGACCCGCAATCCACACCGGTCAAGCGCACCGCCCTCGGCCGCTTCAAGCATGAAAATGCTGCGCTGGCGGAAACCCGCGACGGCCGCGCCGTGGTGTACATGGGCGACGACGAGCGCGGCGAGTTCATCTACAAGTTCATCAGCCGCGACAAGATCAATCACAAGAATCCCAAGGCCAACAAGGACCTGCTGGACCACGGCACCTTGTATGTGGCGATTTTCGACGCGGGCGACGGCAATGCCGACCATCCCAAGGGCCAGGGCCAATGGGTCGAGCTGACCTACGGCAAGAACGGCATCGACGCCAACAGCGGTTTTGCCAGCCAGGCCGAAGTGCTGATCCACGCGCGCCTGGCCGCCAGCGTGGTGAAAGCCACCCGCATGGACCGCCCGGAATGGATCGTGGTCAGCCCCACCGACGGCCAGGTGTATTGCACCCTGACCAACAACGCCAAGCGCGGCGAAGACGGCCAGCCGGTGGGTGGCCCGAACCCGCGGGAGAAAAACGTCTACGGGCAGATCCTGCGCTGGAAGGCCAACGCCAACGACCATGGCGCGCCGGACTTCAGCTGGGATTTGTTCGTGGTGGCCGGCAACCCGACCGTGCATGCCGGCACGCCAAAAGGCGGCTCGTCCAACATCAACCCGCAGAACATGTTCAACAGCCCGGACGGCCTGGGCTTCGACAAGGCCGGGCGGTTGTGGATCCTCACCGATGGCGACTACAGCAACGGCGGCGACTTTGCCGGGATGGGTAATAACCAGATGCTGTGTGCCGACCCGTCGACCGGTGAAATTCGGCGGTTCATGGTGGGGCCGGTGGCCTGTGAAGTGACCGGGATCAGCTTCTCGCCGGACCAGAAAACCCTGTTTGTGGGGATTCAGCATCCGGGGGAAACCGGTGGCTCCACCTGGCCGGAGCATCTGCCAAATGGCAAGCCACGGTCCTCGGTGATGGCGATTCGTCGGGATGATGGCGGGATCGTCGGCGCCTGATAAGGCCTCTTCGCGAGCAAGCCCGCTCCCACATTTGACCGCATTCCAAAGCCAGGACTCGGTTTAATGTGGGAGCGGCGGTGCGACGATTCGACTTGCTCGCGAAGGCGTCAGAACAGTCACCACCTATCTCGACCCCGGTGCGTTACCATACCCGGCCGGACGCGGCGCCCTGCTGCGCGCAGGAGTTCGCATGGCACACCCGTTTGAAACACTGACCCCTGACCTGGTGCTCGACGCAGTCGAAAGCATCGGTTTCCTCAGCGACGCCCGCATCCTCGCGCTCAACAGCTACGAAAACCGTGTCTACCAGGTCGGCATCGAAGACTCCGAGCCCTTGATCGCCAAGTTCTATCGGCCGCAACGCTGGACCAACGAAGCGATCCTCGAAGAACACAGCTTCACCTTCGAACTGGCCGAGTGCGAAGTGCCGGTGGTGGCGCCGATGATTCACAACGGTGAAAGCCTGTTCGAGCACGCGGGTTTCCGCTTCACCCTGTTCCCGCGCCGTGGCGGACGCGCACCGGAGCCGGGCAACCTCGACCAGTTGTATCGCCTCGGCCAATTGCTCGGCCGCCTGCATGCGGTCGGTTCCACCCGCCCCTTCGAACACCGCGAAGCCCTGGGCGTGAAGAATTTCGGTCACGATTCCCTGAACACCCTGCTGGAAGGCAACTTCATTCCTCGCAGCCTGCTGCCAGCCTACGAGTCCGTGGCCCGCGACCTGCTCAAGCGGGTGGAAGATGTCTACAAGGCCACGCCCCACAAGAACATCCGCATGCACGGCGATTGCCACCCCGGCAACATGATGTGCCGCGACGAGATGTTCCACATCGTCGACCTCGATGACTGCCGCATGGGCCCCGCCGTTCAGGACCTGTGGATGATGCTCGCCGGTGATCGTCAGGAATGCCTGGGGCAACTGTCGGAATTGATGGACGGCTACCAGGAATTCCACGACTTCGACCCGCGCGAACTGGCCCTGATCGAACCCCTGCGTGCCCTGCGCCTGATGCACTACAGCGCCTGGCTTGCACGGCGCTGGGACGACCCGGCGTTCCCCCACAGCTTTCCCTGGTTTGGCAGCGAACGTTACTGGGGCGACCAGGTGCTGGCGTTGCGCGAGCAGTTGTCGGCGCTCAATGAAGAACCCTTGAAACTGTTCTAACGCACACCACAATCCCCTGTAGGAGCTGGCTTGCCGGCGATGCAAGCGCCTCGGTGTATCAGTGGAACCGAGGTGAAGCCATCGCCGGCAAGCCAGCGCCTACAGAAAAGCACATCCCACTGACTGACAAATATCCTTACAATCGCGGCTTTGTTAGCTGCCTAAGCAAGGATTCTGCATGCAAGCCGCCAACCCCCGTCGCGGGTACATATTGGGCCTGAGCGCCTACGTCATCTGGGGCCTGTTCCCGATCTACTTCAAGGCCATCGCCAGCGTTCCCGCCGCAGAAATCATCGTCAACCGCGTGCTGTGGTCGGCGCTGTTCGGCAGTCTGCTGCTGATAGTCTGGAAACACCCGGGCTGGTTTCGCGAACTGCGGGACAACCCCAGGCGCCTGGCGATCCTGGCCCTGAGCGGCACCTTGATCGCAGCCAACTGGCTGACCTACGTGTGGTCGGTGAACAGTGGCCGCATGCTGGAGGCCAGCCTGGGTTACTACATCAACCCGCTGGTGAACGTGCTGCTGGGCATGGTGATCCTCGGCGAGCGCCTGCGCCGCCTGCAATGGGTGGCCGTGGGCCTGGCAGCGGTAGGTGTGGCGCAACAGGTATGGCAAGTCGGCAGCCTGCCGTGGGTATCCCTGGTCCTGGCGGCGACCTTTGGTTTCTACGGGTTGATCCGCAAGCAGGCGCCGGTCAAGGCATTGCCCGGGCTGGTGGTGGAAACCTGGATGCTGGTGCCGATTGCCATCGCATGGTTGCTGTTCAACCCCTCGGCCCACAGCGCACAGATGGAATTCTGGAGCACCTCCGAAGCGTGGTGGCTGGTGGCCGCAGGCCCGGTGACGCTGATCCCGCTGGTGTGTTTCAACGCCGCCGCACGGCATTTGCCCTACACCGCCCTGGGCTTCCTGCAATACGTGGCGCCCACCCTGGTGCTGCTGGAAGCCGTGCTGTTGTTCAACGAACACCTGGCACCCGCCACGCTGATCGCCTTCTGCTTTATCTGGGCCGGCCTGGTGGTTTACAGCATCGACGCCTGGATGACTGTGCGGAAAAACTGATCAAATAACGTACAAACCTCTGCAAGCCACAGCCGGTGTGGCTTGCAGGCATTCACCCCAAGGTTATCCACAGCCTGGTCCCCGGCGTTTGTGCACAAGCCCTTGAAACTGTTCGTTTTTTAGCCAGCCGGCGAAGAGCCACGGCCCGCCTGGGCCGGACGCGGGTCTCTACAGGTTATCCACAGGCCCATGCAAGATTTCCATGCATAACCTTGTGGGCAACTATTCCTCGCTGCGTAGTTCCAGTTCCACCATCAAGTCGTCGGCCAGGGTTTCCAGCGCCGCCTGCAAGGTTTCCAGCGGCAGCGTCAACGGCACCGCCAGCAGGGCTTCGGCGTGGAACAGCAGGTCGCTGCTCATGGGCGCCGGGCGCACGTCGGTGATCAAGCGCTCCAGGTTGACGCCCTGCTTGCTGAGCAGCGCGGTGATGTCGCGAACAATCCCCGGCCGGTCGTTACCGACCAGTTCCATCGCGATGGGTTGCGACTCGCTGGGGGCGAGCGAACTGCTTTCGCCCAGCAGCACGCGAATGCCGTGGGTGGACAAGTCTTCCAGCGCGCCAATCAAGTCCAGCCGATTTTCCGCCGGCACGCTCACCCGCAAAATCCCGGCAAACTGCCCGGCCATGTGCGCCATGCGGCTTTCCAGCCAGTTGCCGCCATGGGCGGCGATGCATTGGGCGATGCGTTCGACCACACCGGGTTTGTCCGGGGCGATGACAGTCAGTACGAGATGGTCCATGGTGTCGTCCTCTTCTTATGAAAATCAGGTAGGAACCAGGCGTTCCCCTCGTACCTACCAAGGTGGACTCAGGTAGCCACGAAAACAAATCGTGTACCATTTTTATATTTATATGGAACAATCCAATAGTTTTTTGAGAACATCCCGTACCCCACTGTGACCGTACGACCAAAGTGGGTCGCTAAACGACGTATTTAGTCTAATTTTCACAACCGCAACTCATCATGTAGTATGCCCAATCGCGCACTACATAACGTTAGGTCGATGTCTGCCAAGGCAACCACGCACCGCGACGCAGCCCGCCCAGCCGCCTTCTACGGCATGTACTGGTGCAGCGTGTTCACGGTTTACATGGCCAGAGGCTTCATTGGTAAATTGAAAAGCTGAAAAGCGCATAAGCTCCGCAGAGTGAGGCAAGCAATGACTGAACACGTTCAAGTCGGTGGCCTGCAGGTCGCCAAAGTCCTGTTCGACTTCGTGAACAACGAAGCCATTCCTGGTACCGGCATTACCGCCGACCAGTTCTGGGCCGGTGCCGACAAGGTCATCCACGACCTGGCGCCGAAGAACAAAGCCCTACTCGCCAAACGCGACGATTTTCAAGTGCGGATCGACACCTGGCACCAGGCACACGCCGGCCAGGCACACGACGCCGTGGCCTACAAAGCCTTCCTTCAAGATATCGGATACCTGCTGCCAGAAGCCGCGGATTTCCAGGCCTCGACCCAAAACGTCGATGAAGAAATTGCCCACATGGCCGGCCCGCAGCTGGTAGTGCCGGTGATGAACGCCCGTTTCGCCCTCAACGCTTCGAATGCGCGCTGGGGCTCACTGTATGACGCGCTGTATGGCACCGACGCCATCAGCGAAGCCGACGGCGCCGAAAAGGGCAAAGGCTACAACAAGGTGCGTGGCGACAAAGTCATCGCCTTCGCCCGCGCCTTCCTTGACGAAGCCGCGCCATTGGCTGCCGGCAGCCACGTGGACTCCACTGGCTACAAGATCGTCGACGGCAAGCTCGTGGTCAGCCTCAAGGGCGGCAGCAACAGCGGCCTGCGCAGCGATGCCCAGTTGATCGGCTACCAGGGCGACGCAGCCAAGCCGACTGCCATCCTGCTGAAGCACAACGGCCTGCACTTCGAAATCCAGGTCGACGCCAGCACCCCGGTCGGCCAGACCGACGCCGCCGGCGTGAAAGACGTGCTGATGGAAGCCGCCCTGACCACCATCATGGACTGCGAAGACTCCGTCGCCGCCGTCGATGCCGATGACAAGGTGGTGATCTACCGCAACTGGCTCGGCCTGATGAAGGGCGACCTGTCGGAAGAAGTCGCCAAGGGTGGCAAGACCTTTACCCGCACCATGAACGCCGACCGCGTCTACACCGGTGCCGACGGCAAGGAAGTGACCCTGCACGGTCGTTCGCTGCTGTTCGTGCGTAACGTTGGCCACTTGATGACCATCGACGCGATCCTCGACAAGGATGGCAACGAAGTGCCGGAAGGCATTCTCGACGGCCTGCTCACCAGCCTGTCGGCGATCCACAGCCTTAACGGCAACACCCGCCGCAAGAACAGCCGCACCGGTTCGGTGTACATCGTTAAACCGAAAATGCACGGCCCGGAAGAAGCCGCGTTCACCAACGAGCTGTTTGGTCGCATCGAAGACGTGCTGAAGCTGCCGCGCAATACGCTCAAAGTCGGGATCATGGACGAGGAGCGTCGTACGACGGTCAACCTCAAGGCCTGCATCAAGGCGGCCAGCGAGCGTGTGGTGTTTATCAACACCGGCTTCCTCGACCGTACCGGCGACGAGATCCACACCTCCATGGAAGCCGGCGCGATGGTGCGCAAGGCCGCCATGAAGGCCGAGAAGTGGATCGGCGCCTACGAAAACTGGAACGTGGACATCGGCTTGAGCACCGGCCTGCAAGGCCGCGCACAAATCGGTAAAGGCATGTGGGCGATGCCCGACCTGATGGCCGCCATGCTGGAGCAGAAGATTGCTCACCCGCTGGCCGGCGCCAACACGGCGTGGGTTCCTTCGCCGACGGCGGCTGCGCTGCATGCGCTGCACTACCACAAGGTTGACGTGTTCGCCCGCCAGGCCGAACTGGCCAAGCGCGAACGTGCTTCGGTAGACGATATCCTGACCATTCCCCTGGCCCAGAATACCGATTGGTCCGAGGAAGAAATCCGCAACGAGCTGGACAACAACGCCCAGGGCATCCTCGGTTACGTGGTGCGCTGGATCGACCAGGGCGTGGGTTGCTCGAAAGTCCCGGACATCAACGACGTCGGCCTGATGGAAGACCGCGCCACCCTGCGTATCTCCAGCCAGCACATTGCCAACTGGTTGCGCCACGGCATCGTCAATGAAGCCCAGGTGATGGAAAGCCTCAAGCGCATGGCGCCGGTGGTGGACCGTCAGAACGCCGGGGATGCGCTGTACCGCCCGCTGGCTCCGGATTTCGACAGCAACATCGCGTTCCAGGCAGCGGTGGAGTTGGTGATTGAGGGGACCAAGCAGCCGAACGGCTATACCGAGCCGGTGTTGCACCGTCGGCGTCGGGAGTTCAAGGCCAAGAATGGTCTGTGAGTAAGCGCTAGAAACGAAAAAGCCCTGACCTATCGATCAGGGCTTTTTTGTTTGGGATGTCAATCGGACTCAACGGTGTAGTTCCCATTAAGCGTGACCGTTCCTCCGTCCGATTCAAACGTTACGTTTGTAAGTTTCCCGATGTGCTTGAAGGTAGTACCGGACTCCGGACGATCGACCAGCACAGTGAGGTCACCCAGCACAGGCTGATGGTATGAATGGCCGTCGGCATCGCGGTAGGTGACATTAAGAAGTGGAGCTTGCCGATGATGCGGCCCGGCTTTCAAGTCGCTTCCGTAGTAGATACGAACACTCTCAACTGCACCGTCCAAAGCGCTCCAGGAGAGATAGCCAAAGACGTCTGTAGGCACAAATACATGACTCAAGGTGCCATCTCGCGAAACTTCAATACGAGCATCACCACTGCTTAAAGTCTTGGCCTTGTGCAGTTCTTTCTCATCGATATTGAATTTTTCAGTACTCATGATGAACTCCTGTTCACAAATTGATTAGGTGCAGGCCTGCGACCCACCCCCTCCTAATCAGTAAACATGCGAAGTTCGATACTTTCCTACTGTCAGAATTGACAGTTCTTCGCGAAATCAGACCAATGGCACCGTCTAGGACGCCATCCCCAACTCCCGCTTCACCATTTTCGCCAGCTTCACGCTATCAATCGGCTTGAGCAAAAAGTCCACCACGCTCAAGTGCATCGCATCAATCACATCCGGCGCTTCGGCGTCACCCGACATGATGATGATCGGCAGCGCCGCCCGGGTGGATTCGCGCACCTGGCGAATCAATTGCAGCCCGTTGCTCGGCGTCATGCGCAGGTCGGTGATCAGCAAGCCGATGGAGCTGCTGGAACTCAACAAGTCCCATGCAGCCTCGCCGCTGTCGGCGGTCATGCAACGAATGCCGTCCAGGCCAAGAATTTCTGCCAACAGTTCGCGCGCGTCCTTGTCGTCATCCACGATCAAAACCCGTTGTGGCGGCAAATCCGGCTCCTGCATAACAGCACTCAGGGCCTCGCGCTCGGCATCACTCAAAATATCGTGGTCGGACATACGTTTCTCGGCAGTTCTATTCAATCTCCCAGCACAGAAGTCAGACATCGCCGGAAGGGCGAACAATGTGCACTTCGTCGGAAAGTTTGCCTAGTGGGCGTTCTACGGGGTTTGGACGATATTCATGTAAGGTTTTTCCCTAGTCGTGGAAGGCATAACGCTACCTAGACTTACGTCCAATGGGCACCCGCAGCGCAGGAGTCGACCATGGGGCACGATAACGACAAAAAACTGCGGTCATAGGTATGAGTAAAGCTGATGCTTTCACACAAGCGGGGAAAACCGCTGTGTTGCAGAACATCCACGGCACCCTGCAATTCCTGCAACGCTTCCCGCCGTTCAACCAAATGGAAAACGCCCACCTGGGATTTCTGGTAGAGCAGTGTCAATTGCGCTTCTACGGCCCCGGCGAGAGCATCCTCAAGCCCTCGGGCGGGCCGGTGGAACACTTCTATATCGTCAAGCAGGGGCGCGTAGTCGGCGAGCGGCCGGACTCGACAGAAACCACCTTTGAAATCACCACCGGTGAATGTTTTCCGCTGGCGGCGCTGCTGGGGGAGCGGGCCACCCGTACCGAGCACAAAGCCGCCGAAGACACCTTCTGCCTGCAACTGAACAAGCCGGCCTTTATCAAGCTGTTCGCCCTTTCCAGCGCGTTTCGCGACTTTGCCTTGCGCGGCGTGAGCAGCTTGCTGGACCAGGTCAACCAGCAAGTCCAGCAAAAGGCCGTGGAAACCCTCGGCACCCAATATTCGCTGAACACCCGCCTGGGCGAATTGGCCATGCGTCACCCGGTCACCTGCAGCCCGCTGACGCCGCTGCGTGAAGCGGTCACGCAAATGCACGAGCAGCAAGTGGGCAGCATTGTGATCGTCGATGAACACAAGGCGCCCCTGGGGATTTTCACCCTGCGGGACCTGCGCCAGGTGGTGGCCGACGGCACCAGTGATTTCAACCAGGGCATCGAGCGCCATATGACCCAGGCGCCGTTTTTCCTCACGCCGGACCACAGCGCCTTCGACGCGGCGATTGCGATGACCGAGCGGCATATCGCCCACGTGTGCCTGGTCAAGGATCAGCGCCTGTGTGGCGTGGTGTCCGAGCGTGACCTGTTTTCCCTGCAGCGGGTTGACCTGGTGCACCTGGCGCGCACCATCCGCAATGCACCCAGGGTCGAAAACCTGGTGGCGATTCGCGGCGAGATCGGCCAGTTGGTGGAGCGCATGCTCGCCCACGGCGCGTCGTCTACGCAGATCACCCACATCATCACCTTGCTCAACGATCACACGGTGTGCCGTGTCATCGAGTTGACCCTGGCCGACAAGGGCGATCCGGGCGTGCCATTCAGCTGGCTGTGTTTCGGCAGCGAGGGCCGCCGCGAGCAGACGCTGTATACCGACCAGGACAACGGCATCCTGTTCGAAGCCCGGGACGCCGCCGAAGCCGCCGAGATTCGCGGGCGCCTGCTGCCGCTGGCACAACAGATCAACCAGAGCCTGGCGCTGTGCGGCTTCAGCCTGTGCAAGGGCAATATCATGGCCGGTAACCCGGAGCTGTGCCTGTCCCGGGCGGAATGGGCGCGGCGCTTTGCCGGGTTTATCCGTGAGGCGACGCCGGAGAATCTGCTGGGTTCGAGCATCTATTTTGATTTGCGGGTGGTGTGGGGCGATGAGCAAGGGTGCGAGCAACTGCGCCAGGGCATTCTCGACCAGGTGGCAGACAACCGCTTGTTCCAACGCATGCTGGCCGAGAACGCGTTGCGCCAGCGCCCGCCGGTAGGGCGCTTCCGGGATTTTGTGTTGACGCGCAAAGGCGCCGACAAGGCAACTCTCGACCTCAAGGTGCAAGGCCTCACGCCATTTGTCGATGGTGCCCGGCTGCTGGCATTGGCCAACGGCATCAGCGCCATCAACACCCTGGAGCGCTTGCGCCAACTGGTGGCCAGGGAAGTCATCGAACGCCTTGATGGCGCCGCCTATGAAGAGGCCTATCACTTCATCCAGCAAACCCGCATGCAACAACACCAACTGCAAACCCGCGAGAACCTGCCCTACTCCAACCGCGTCGATCCCGACAGCCTCAACCACCTCGACCGGCGCATCCTGCGCGAATCCCTGCGCCAGGCCCAACGCCTGCAAGGCAGCCTGACGTTGCGGTATCAGCTGTGAGCTGGTTTGGCTGGTTGCGCAAACCCAAACCTGGCCTGGATGCGGCGCAACAACGGCGCGTCGAGCAATTGCCCACACCTGGGGAGCTGGGGGACGGATCGCTGCGGGCCCAACGCTGGGTGGTGGTGGACCTGGAAACCAGCGGCCTGAACCTCAATCGTGACCAGGTGCTTTCGATTGGCGCCGTGGTGATCGAGGACGGCGCAGTGGACTTCTCGCAATTATTCGAGCGCACCCTGCACCGGGCCGAGACCAAGCTCAACCCCAGCGTGCTGATCCATGGCCTGGGGCCCAGCGCCATTGCGGCGGGCAGTGACCCGGCAGAAGCGCTGATGGACTTCATGGAGTTTGTCGGCGACAGCCCGCTGCTGGCGTTTCATGCGCCCTTCGATCAACACATGCTGTGCCGGGCACTCAAGGACAGCCTGGGCTATCGCTTGAACCACCCGTTCCTGGACGTGGCCGACATCGCCCCGCTGCTGTGCCCCGACGCCAACATCCGCGAAGCCGGGCTGGATGACTGGATCACGCATTTCAAGCTGCAAGTGGGCGAGCGTCACCATGCCAGTGCGGATGCGCTGGCAACGGCGGAACTGATGCTGATTTTGTTCAGCCGCGCACGGCAGCAGCAGATCGACAGCCCGCACGCGTTACAACAGCGCCTGGGCCAATGGAAACGCCGCAAGCAAGCGCCCTCATTCTAATGGTGGCGAGGGAGCTTGCTCCCGCTGGGGTGCGAAGCGCCCCCAAATCAGCCAACCCATTTCCAACTGAATAAATGCACTGCCTGGATTACGACTGCTGCGCAGCCGAGCGGGAGCAAGCTCCCTCGCCACAGTAAGCGGCATCATCATGATAGATAGCATTACGCCGCCGCCCGACCAACGCCAATTGCACCCGCCTTACACCTCTGCCACAATCGCGAATAATTCTCGTTAGTTTAAACTTTCCGATCGGTGTCGCCTTGTCGTCAATCCAAAGTCCCCACAGTGAGCTTGTTGGCGCGTTGTACCGCGATCATCGCAGCTGGCTGTTGGCGTGGCTGCGACGCAACGTGGCCTGCCCCAGCCGCGCCGAAGACCTCAGCCAGGACACCTTCATGCGCCTGCTGGGCCGTGAAGAACTGCGTGAACCCCGCGAGCCCCGGGCGTTCCTGGTGGCCATCGCCAAGGGCCTGCTGTTCGATTATTTCCGCCGCGCCGCGCTGGAACAGGCTTACCTCACCGAACTGATGCTGATCCCGGAAAGCGAGCACCCGTCCCCGGAAGAACAGCAACTGATCCTCGAAGACCTCAAGGCCATCGACCGCCTGCTGGGCAAACTCTCGAGCAAGGCCCGCGCGGCCTTCCTCTATAACCGCCTCGACGGCATGGGCCACGCCGAAATCGCCCAGCGCCTGGGGGTTTCCGTGCCCCGGGTGCGGCAATACCTGGCCCAGGGTATCCGCCAGTGCTACATCGCCCTGTATGGCGAGCCGCTGTGAGCCCGGTCAGTTCCAAGCCGGTGTCGGCGCGGGTGCTCGACGCGGCCATTGCCTGGCAACTGTCCCTCGGTTCGGGCGACGGCAGTGCCGTGGAGCAGGAAGAATTCGCCAAATGGCTGGCCAGCAACGAAGAACACGCCCGCGCCTGGCGCCAGTTGGGCATGCTCGATCAGCGTTTCAGTGTGGCCTCGGGCCCGGCCCGTGCGGCATTGCTGCAGTCACGCGAAGGCATTCGCCGCCGCGTGCGCAAGCTCGGCAGCGGCCTGGCCAGTGTGGTGCTGGTGTGCGGCCTGGCATTGTTCGTCGGCCAGCGCTACGTGCCGCTCAACTATTGGCTGGCCGACCAGCGCACCGCCACCGGTGAACAGCGCACCCTGAAGCTGGCGGATGGCACCGTGATCAACCTCAACACCCACAGCGCCATTGACGTGCGCTTTGACGAGAAACGTCGGCTGATCGTATTGCAGGAAGGCGAGATCCTTGTCGAAACCGGCCACAACGACGCCCGCCCGTTTTTTGTCGAAACCCGCGAAGGCAGCCTGCGCGCCCTGGGCACACGGTTTATCGTCAAGCGCGAGGAAGATGGCACCCGCCTCAGCGTGTTGCAGTCTGCCGTCGGCGCACAGCCTGAAGCGCTGCATCAAGAGCAGATCTTCAAGGAAGGCCAGCAAGTGCTGATGCGCCGCGACAGCCTCGGCCCGATGCTTGCCGTCAGCCCCGGCACCGACGCCTGGACGCGCGGCATGCTGGTGGTGGACAACGCGCGGCTCGGCGATGTGGTTGCCGAACTGAGCCGCTACCGCACCGGTTACCTGGGTGTGGATAAACAGGTGGCCGACCTGCGGATCACCGGCAGCTTTCCGTTGCACGACACCAACCTGGCACTGAACGCGCTGCTGCCGACCTTGCCGGTGCAGATTCAACAACACACGCCGTGGTGGGTGACGGTGGCGCCCAAGCCGTAGGCTCCTGTGGTGCATAGGCCATTGTCATCGCAGGCAAGCCAGTTCCCACAGGTGGAATGCGTTTCCCTGTGGGAGCTGGCTCGCCTGCGATGAGGCCCTCAAAAACAGCACTCACCCACTAATAGAAATTATTTTCATCGAGCCCTATCACTTTTTGCATCTCGCTCGGCACATAGGCAATTGAGAAATATTTCCATTCAGGAGCCGCCCTATGTCCCGCACGCTAGACACCTTGTTGCGCCCCAGCCTGTTGGCCGTGGCCATTGCCCTCAGCGCCCCGCTGGCCAGCACCCAGTTGCTCGCCGCCGAACAAGCGTCCAGTGTGCGCGCCTACAATCTGCCGGCAGCGTCGCTGGCCACCACCCTGAACCAGATCGCCAGCCAGGCCGGTTTGGCGCTGACGCTGAACCCGGGGTTGGCAGCGGGCAAGACTTCCGCGCCGGTAAAAGGGCAATTCGATGCACAAGGCGCATTGCGTGAAGCGTTGCGCGGGACCGGGCTGCAACTGGAGCAAAGCAGTGCAGGCACGTTCAGCCTGGTAGCGATCCCGGATGGGGTCGTGGCATTGCCGGAGACCAGCATTACCGGCCAGGCCGACGCGGAAAGCGCATGGGGGCCGGTTGATGGTTACCTGGCGACCCGCACCGCTGCCGGCACCAAGACCGATACCGCACTGGTCGAAGCCCCGCGTTCGATCTCCGTCGCCACTCGCCAGCAAATGCAGGACCGCAACGTCCAGAACCTGGATGACGCCGTCAAATACATGCCCGGTATCGTGTCCGCCAGCTACGGCAGTGACACCCGCTACGACTGGATGCGTGTACGCGGCTTCGAACCCACCCAGTTCCTCGACGGCCTGCCGCTGCCACGCGGCGTGTATGCCAACCCGAAAGCCGAAACCTGGAACCTCGACCGCCTTGCGCTGCTGCGTGGGCCGGCCTCGTCGGTCTACGGCCAGACGCCACCGGGTGGCCTGCTGGATATGGTCAGCCGACGTCCAAGTGCCGAGTCGAGCAATGCCATCCAGGTGCAGTACGGCAGCGACAACTACCGCCAGATCAACTTCGCCAGCACCGGCAAGATCGATGATGAAGGCCAGTTTCTCTACGGACTCAGCGGCGTGGTGCGCGATGCCGGTACCCAGGTCGATCACATCGACAACAAGCGCTACAACATCGCCCCCAGCCTGACCTGGAATATTGATACCGACACCAAGCTGACGTTCCTGTCGCAGTTCACCCGCGACGATACCGGCGCCACCAGTCAGTTCCTGCCCATTGTCGGCACCAAGATCAAATCGCCGTTGGGGGACATCTCTCATCACAAGAACCTCGGCGACCCGGACTACGAGTACTACGACCGCACCTACTACGCGCTGGGCTACGCCTTCGAGCATCGCTTCAACGATACCTGGCAGTTCAAGCAGAACCTGCGTTACACCAAGTCGGAGCTGGCTTTCCAGCAACTGACCGTGGGTTCCTACGGTTACTCGACCATTGATGCCGAGGGCAATACCAGCCGCGGGTCGACCAACGTCGACGAAAACATCGGCCAGTTCGCCGTCGACAACAATTTCCAGGCTGACTTCGCCACCGGTGATATCACCCACACGCTGTTGCTCGGCCTGGATCACCAGCGCACCGACACCTCGTACCTGTCGATCTTCGGTGACGGCGGCACAGTCAACCTCTACAACCCCGTCAACACCAAGCCGGTGGTGCGTCCGGCGCGCTCCACCGCTTATTACGACTACAACCAGAAAACCATCCAGACTGGCCTTTACGCCCAGGACCAGATGGCCCTGGACCAGTGGCGCCTGACCCTCGGCGGGCGTGAAGACTGGGTGCACCAAGGCACCACCTACTTCAACAAAAACGATGCAACCAATACCGACCGCAGCAAGAACTTCAGTGGCAACGCCGCGCTGAGCTATGTGTTCGATTCGGGCTTCGTTCCGTACCTCTCCTACGCCGAATCGTTCCAGCCAGCGAGTAACGCCAGCGTCTCGCCAACCGAGTCGTACAAACCCACCGAAGGCAAGCAATGGGAATTGGGGGTCAAGTACCAACCACCCGGCTCAAATACCCTGCTGAGCGCAGCGGTGTACGACCTGACCCAAAAGAACGTGCTGGTTACCAGCTTCGGCGCCGGTGGCCAGTCGATCACCGACCAGACCGGCGAAGTGAAGGTCAAGGGCCTGGAATTGGAAGCCGTCTCTGACGTGACCGAGAACCTTAAGGTCATCGCTGCATACACCCTGGCCAAATCCGAAGTGCAAAAAGGCCAATACAAAGGCAACCGCCTGCAACTGATGCCAAACCAGCAAGCCTCACTGTGGACCGACTACACCTGGCACGCCGGTGTGCTCGACGGTTTCGGCATTGGCGCGGGTGCCCGTTACACCGGCAATACCTATGGCGACCAGGGCAACACCTGGCTGGGCAAGGCCAATGCCTACACCGTGTTCGATGCCTCCGTGCATTACGACCTCGGCCGCCTGGACAACAGCCTCAAGGGGGCTTCGGTGAAACTGAATGCCACCAACCTGTTCGACAAGGACTACATTTCCACCTGCGATGCTTCCTACTGCTACTACGGCGACCAACGCAGCGTCGTCGCCAGTGCCACCTACCAGTGGTAATCGGCTGAGTTAACAACCGGGCCGCCCCCGTGGGCGGCTTCGGTGTGTCTGAAGGCTAGAAAATGAAAAGCAAAACCATCCGCCGCTGGTCCTTCATCCACACCTGGACCAGCCTCGTCTGCACCGTATTCCTGCTGCTGCTCGCTCTCACCGGCCTGCCGTTGATCTTTCACCACGAGATCGACCACCTGCTGGGCAACGAACCCGAGCTGGCACAGATGCCCGCCGATACCCCACAGCTGAACCTCGAACAGCTTGTTGCCAAAGCCCAGGCCCATCGCCCCGGCGAAGCCATGCAATACCTGGCCTGGGACGAAGACGACAAGAACGGCGTGATCGCGATCATGGCCGCCACCGCCGGCACCGAACCCAATTCCTCCCACACCTTCATGCTCGACGCCCGCACCGGCGAGGCCGTGGAAACGCCTTCGGCCAACGGCGGGCTGACGATGTTCCTGCTGCGCCTGCACGTCGATATGTTCGCCGGGCTGCCGGGCAAGTTGCTGCTGGCGTTCATGGGCATTCTGTTTGTGCTGGCGATCATCTCCGGCACGGTGTTGTACCTGCCGTTCATGCGCCGGCTGAAATTCGCCACCGTGCGCCAGGACAAATCCACGCGCCTGCGCTGGCTCGACCTGCACAACCTGATCGGCGTGGTCACCCTGACCTGGGCGCTGGTAGTGGGCGTGACCGGCGTGATCAGCGCCTGCGCCGACCTGATCATCGCCGCGTGGCGCACCGACAGCCTCAGCGCAATGATCGAGCCTTACAAAAACGCCCCGCCGCTGACCCTGCGCGCCCCCGCCACCGACCTGCTGACGATTGCCGCCAAGGCCGCGCCCGGGATGGAGCCGGACTTTATCGCGTTCCCCGGCACGCGTTTCTCCAGCGAGCATCACTACGCGGTGTTCATGAAAGGCAGCACCCACCTGACTTCACACCTGCTGACGCCGGTATTGATCGACGCCAGCAACCTGCACGTCACCGCCATCGCCGAACGGCCGTGGTACATGGACGCCATGGGCATGTCCCAGCCGCTGCACTTTGGTGACTACGGCGGCATGCCGATGAAGATCCTGTGGGCGGTGCTGGATGTGCTGACCATCATCGTCCTGGGCAGTGGCGTGTACCTGTGGCTGGTGCGGCGCAAGGCGGCCAAGTCATGAAGCCGAGGCAATCGAGTTTCTGGAAGGTATTCGGCATTCCGCTGGCCATCGGGTTGTTGAGTGCTGCCGGATTGTTTGCGGCATTGCTGGGGGACGGCTTGTGGGATTCGCTGAGCTGGGTGGGGCTGGGCATTCCGGCCGCCATAGGTAGCTGGGCGTTGCTCAAGCGTTGAGATAGATTAGCGCTGCCCTTTTCCGAGGAATGCCCATGTCCACCCCCAGCATGACGTTGTTCCACAACCCTGCCTCGCCGTTTGTGCGCAAAGTACGGGTGTTGTTGCACGAGACCGGTCAACTGGACCGCGTGACCTTGCACGCCTGCGTGCCGACGCCGGTCAAGCCCGACGCCGATGTAATCCTGGACAACGCGCTGGGCAAGATCCCCGCCCTGCGCCTGGCCGACGGCAATGCGCTGCACGACAGCCGGGTGATCCTCGATTACCTCGACTACCAACACACCGGGACTCCACTGATCCCCCGGAACGGCCCGGCCCGCTGGCGGCGCCTGACCCTGGCCTCGACCGCCGACGGCATCATGGATGCCGCCGTACTGGTGCGTTATGAAACCGCCATGCGCCCCGAGGAAAAACATTGGGACCTGTGGCTGGAAGGCCAGCGCGACAAGATCCGCCGCGCCCTCGACATGCTCGAACAGGACGCCATCGCCGAACTGGCCGGGCCGTTTGACGTGGCCGCGATCAGCGTGGCGTGTGCACTGGCTTATCTGGACTTCCGCCACCCGGACATGCAGTGGCGGTCGAGCCATCCGAAGCTGGCGGCGTGGTATGCCGAGGTGAGTCAGCGGCCGTCGATGCTCCAGACCCAGCCACCGGCCTAACCTGCTGCAAGGGTTCTTTTGTGGTGAGGGAGCTTGCT
>NZ_JACARS010000138.1:0-41021 GCF_013386485.1 Pseudomonas sp. P7758
ATGCGATCAAATGTGGGAGCGGGCTTGCTCGCGAAGAGGCCATCAGCCACACCACAACCCCCAGGTTAATTGCCTCACCCCCAGCCACCCGGTAAAGTGCCGCTCCCCCCGCAATGCCCGAGGCAGCCCCCATGACCCAGACCTTTGATATTGCCGTGATCGGCGCCACCGGCACCGTTGGCGAAACCCTGGTGCAGATCCTCGAAGAGCAGGACTTCCCGGTAGGCAGCCTGCACCTGTTGGCCAGCAGCGAGTCGGCCGGGCATTCGGTGCCGTTTCGTGGCAAGAACGTGCGGGTGCGGGAAGTCGATGAATTCGATTTCAGCAAAGTCCAACTGGTGTTCTTCGCCGCCGGCCCTGCGGTCACCTTGAGTTTTGCCCCGCGCGCCACCGCTGCGGGCTGCACCCTGATCGACTTGTCCGGCGCCTTGCCGGCCGATCAGGCGCCGCAGGTAGTGCCGGAAGCCAACGCGCAGATCCTCGATGGCCTGAAAAAACCTTATCAGGTCAGCAGCCCAAGCCCGTCGGCCACTGCCCTGGCCGTGGTGCTGGCGCCACTGCGCGGCTTGCTGGACATTGAGCGCGTCAACGTCACCGCCAACCTCGCTGTTTCCGCCCAGGGCCGTGAGGCTGTCAGCGAACTCGCCCGGCAGACCGCCGAGTTGTTGAATGTGCGCCCGCTGGAGCCGAAGTTCTTCGACCGGCAAATGGCTTTTAACCTGCTGGCCCAGGTCGGCAAGCCTGACGCGCAAGGCCACACCGCCCTGGAAAAACGCCTGGTGCACGAATTGCGCGCCGTGCTGGAAATGCCTTTGCTAAAGATTTCCGTCACTTGCGTTCAAGCCCCGGTGTTTTTTGGCGATAGCCTGACTGTGTCACTGCAATTGGGGGCAGCGGTGGATCTCGCTGCCGTCAACCGTGCCCTGGACTCGGCACCGGGTGTCGAATTGGTGGAAGAGGGCGATTACCCCACGGCTGTGGGCGATGCGGTCGGTCAGGACGTGGTCTACGTGGGCCGGGTTCGTGCCGGTGTTGATGACCCCGCGGAACTAAATATGTGGCTGGCGTCAGATAACGTACGCAAAGGGGCGGCACTGAACGCCGTACAGCTGGCGCAGTTGTTGATAAAAGGCCTTGTGTAAAAGATACTTGGCGGCAATTTGTAGATTGATTCTAGCCAAGCGCTATGCTTGGCCCCAAGCTGGAAAAATTGCGCGTCGGTGACCTATCGGCTCGCCATGCCTAATGGCAGCGGTTACCCACCTTCTCGCCGGCCGGGGAGTGTTCAAAAAGGATGAGGCTATGGTTCAAGTTCGCAAACTGGTGTTAGCAATAGCGGCCGCCTCGGCGCTGTCCTCCGGTATGGCGCAAGCACTGCAGCTTGGGGAGATGACCCTCAAGTCGAAGCTGAACCAGCCGCTGTCGGTGGAAATCGAGTTGCTCGATGTCGGTGGCCTGACCGCCTCCGAGATCACCCCCAGCCTCGCGTCGTCCCAGGCCTTTGTAGATGCGGGCGTCGATCGCCAGGCGTTCCTGAACGACCTGACCTTTACCCCGGTGGTCAATCCCAACGGCCGCAGTGTGGTGCGTGTCACCTCCAGCAAGCCGCTGCCGGATTCCTACGTGCGTTTCCTGCTGCAGGTGCAATGGCCCAACGGTCGCCTGATGCGCGACTACAGCGTGTTGCTGGACCCGGCCAAGTTCGACCAGTCGACCCCGGCCGCCGGTGCACCTGCACCCACGCCACGCTTGAGTGCGCCTGCGACGACGGCTCCGGCAGTCACCAAGGCCAAGGAACACACCACGACTTCCCGTGACACCTTGTGGGAAATCGCCGCGAAAAACCGCAATGGCGCCTCGGTGCAGCAGACCATGCTGGCCATTCAGGCGCTGAACCCTGACGCCTTTATCGACGGCAACATCAACCGCATGAAAACCGGCCAGGTCCTGCGCCTGCCGGATTCGGGGCAAAGCACCAGCCTGCCGCAGCCCGAGGCGATTGCTGAAGTGACGGCGCAAAACGCGGCGTGGCGCGAGGGCCGCCGTGGCGGCAATCAGCTCGCCGGCAAGGCGCAGCTGGACGCGACCAAGCGTACCCAGGCGGGTAATGCGCCGTCGCAGACCAATACCAAGGACAATTTGAGCCTGGTCTCGGCCGAAGCGGCCAGGAAGGGCGGGAAGGGCGCGGCGGGCGACAGCCGGGCCTTGAACAACAAGCTGGCGGTGACCCAGGAAAGCCTGGATTCGACCCGTCGCGAGAATGAAGAACTGAAAAGCCGCATGGCTGACCTGCAAAGTCAGCTGGACAAGCTGCAGCGGCTGATCGAGCTCAAGAATAACCAGCTGGCCAAGTTGCAGACCCCGGGTGGCGCTGCGGCGCAGCCTGCTGCAACGGCGGCGATGCCGGCCGAGCTGGCTGCACAACCGGCGGCGCCGGCAGCGGCAGCTCCGGCAGCAACCCCCGTGGCTGCGCCGGTCGAGACCCCGGTCAAGCCGGATGCGGCGCCTGCCAGCACTGAAGGTAAATTCAATGACCTGCTGACCAACCCGATCGTGCTGGGTGTGATCGGCGGCGCAGCGGGTTTGCTGGTGCTGTTGCTTCTGCTGCTGTGGGCCCGTCATCGCAATGCGCGGCTTGAAGAAGAAAAGCACCTGCGCATGGCACGGGCCCTGGCTGAAGAGCCGGAATTTGCGCCGAACATTGATCACGACCTGCCATCTGACAGTTTCGAAGGCCTTGATGTGCCGCCGCCGAACGTCAAGCTGGCTCCAGCTCCAGCTCCAGCTCCAGCTCCAGCTCCAGCTCCAGCTCCAGCCTCGGCGGCGGTGGTTGCCCCGGTGATTGCCCCGGTGGTCGCACCTGTTGCTGTGCAGCGTCCGACCGACGCCCTGGCGCAAGCCCAGTCGCATATCGACCGTGGCCACCTGAACCAGGCTGCGGAAGTGCTGGAAGATGCAATCAAGCAAGAGCCCGCCCGCAGCGACCTGCGTCTCAAGCTGATGGAAGTCCACGGCTTGCAGGGCAACAAGGACGGGTTTGTCACCCAGGAGCGCCAGTTGGTCGCCAATGGCGACAACCATGCCCAGGTCGAACAGCTGAAAAGCCGCTTCCCGGCCATGGCCGTGTTCGCAGCAGGCGTCAGCGCTGCCGTTGCCGCTGCCGCTCTCGACGCCCAATACGTCAAGGACCTGCTCAAGGACGACCCGGCACCGCCTGCACCTGAGCCTGTGCCGGACGCGTTTGACACTGACTTCGACCTCAGCCTGGACGATCTGGAGGCTGCTTCGCCAGCCGTGGTCCGCCCGACGTCGGACGACGACCTGAGCTTTGAATCGGTGCTGCAACAGCAGGCCGAGGCCAAGGCCAGCGCGGAAGACCTCTCGGATTTCGACCTGGACCTGCAACTCGATCCACCCTCGTCGACCCAGTCAGACGACGACTTCCTCTCCGGCCTTGAAGACCAGATGAAGGACCTGCCGCCGGTAGAGCCGCCGACACTGACGCCGGCCGACCTGGACGACCTCGACCTGCCGGAGGATTTCGACCTGTCCCTGGCCGACGAGCCCGAGGCGCCCGCAGCGGCCAAGCCGGACGCGTTTGCGTCGGAGCTTGATGATGTCAACGCCGAGCTGGATCGCCTGTCGCAAAGCCTGGAACATCCGCCAATCGAACCGTCCTTCACCGCCGACGACGCGGCGTTGGGTGGCGATGAGCCGGAATTCGACTTCCTCTCCGGTACCGACGAAGTGGCCACCAAGCTCGACCTGGCGCAGGCCTACATCGACATGGGCGATGCCGACGGGGCGCGGGACATTCTTGGCGAGGTGCTCAAGGAAGGCGATGACGGTCAGAAGGGCGAAGCCAAGGAAATGCTCAGCCGGCTGGCTTGATACGCGCGGTAAATACAACGGCAGCCTTCGGGCTGCCGTTTTGCCATCCAGGCACCAAATCCATGGCGTCCCAGGCGCGCGGCCTTATAATGGCCGCCTTTGCGCAACTCATCAGGCTCTCAGTTCTTGGCAAATATAGATAACGCGGCCGCCGAAATGGCGGCCGCAGGCTTTTTCAGAATCGCCCTGGGCGTGGAATACAAAGGCTCGCGCTATCGTGGCTGGCAACGCCAGGCCTCCGGTGTGCCGACGGTGCAGGAAACCCTGGAGAAGGCGCTGTCGAAAGTCGCCGACTCACCGGTGTCGCTGATGTGCGCCGGGCGGACCGATGCCGGCGTGCACGCTTGCGGGCAAGTGGTGCACTTTGACACTCAGGCCGAGCGCTCGATGAAGGCATGGGTGATGGGCGCCAATATCAACTTGCCCCACGACGTCAGCGTCAGTTGGGCCAAGGTGATGCCGGCGGACTTTCACGCGCGCTTCAAGGCCATCGCCCGGCGTTATCGCTATGTGATCTACAACGATCAGATCCGCCCGGCCCATCTCAACGAAGAAATCACCTGGAACCACCGCCCGCTGGACGCCGAGCGCATGGCCGAGGCGGCCCAGCATCTTGTAGGTGTCCACGATTTCAGCGCGTTCCGTGCCGGCCAGTGCCAGGCCAAGTCGCCGATCAAGGAGGTCCATCACCTGCGGGTGACGCGCCACGGCAAGATGATCGTGCTGGATATCCGCGCCGGCGCGTTCCTGCACCATATGGTGCGCAATATCGCCGGGGTGCTGATGACCATCGGTACCGGCGAACGCCCGGTGGAATGGGCCAGGGAAGTCCTGGCAAGCCGGATTCGCCGTACCGGCGGCGTCACGGCGCATCCGTTCGGCCTGTACCTGGTGGATGTGGAGTACCGCGACGAGTTCGAATTGCCCCAGCGATTCATCGGGCCACACTTCCTCACAGGTTTCAGCGAACTTGGCGGCTGACGCCCTCAAAAGCATTTGTTACCATCCGGGACTTTCCCGGACACGCCCTGAGGTTTCATCGACATGTCTGCCGTTCGCAGCAAGATTTGCGGGATTACCCGCATAGAAGACGCGTTGGCGGCGGTCGAGGCGGGGGCCGATGCCATCGGTTTCGTGTTTTATGCCAAAAGCCCGCGGGCGGTGAATGTGTTGCAGGCGCGGGCGATCATCGCCGCGTTGCCGCCGTTCGTGACCACCGTGGGGTTGTTCGTCAACGCCAGCCGCTGCGAGCTCAATGAAACCCTCGACGCCGTGCAACTGGACATGCTGCAGTTCCATGGCGATGAGAGCCCGGACGAGTGCGAGAGCTACCAGCGCCCGTACATCAAGGCGCTGCGGGTCAAGGCCGGGGATGATATTGCTGCGGCATGCGCTGCCTATGCCGGGGCTCGCGGGATTCTTCTCGACACCTACGTCGAAGGCGTTCCCGGTGGTACGGGCGAGGCGTTTGACTGGTCGTTGATTCCCGAAGGGTTGAGCAAGCCGATTATCCTCGCGGGCGGCCTGAATCCGGACAACGTGGCCAGTGCCATCCAGCAGGTTCGGCCGTATGCCGTGGACGTCAGCGGCGGGGTAGAGCAGGGCAAAGGCATCAAGGATCACGCAAGGATTCGCGCATTCATGCAGGCCGTGCGCGACAGCAGCGGGACGATGTGACGGCTGGCAGTCTGCCGCCGTCCATAACTACCACTGTGTAAAACAGCCCGGCGCCGCCTGTGGGAGGCCCGGAAATGAAGTGGCAACCCTGCACGGCAGGTTGTCTGGAAGGCTGAGGGCACAGGCAGGAAATGGCTGGTCGAACGTCTGACCCCGTCCAGTTTGTGTCATCGCCACATATGAATTTAGCTCAAGGGCATACGCGGGGCTGTGTTCAAGCCACCGGTACTGGAGAAAGAAAGCATGAGCAACTGGTTAGTAGACAAACTGATCCCTTCGATCATGCGTTCCGAGGTGAAGAAAAGCTCGGTTCCTGAAGGTCTTTGGCACAAGTGCCCATCCTGCGACGCGGTGCTGTACCGCCCGGAGCTGGAAAAGACCCTGGACGTTTGCCCCAAGTGCAATCACCACATGCGTATCGGCGCCCGCGCCCGCATTGATATTTTCCTCGACGCCGATGGTCGCTCCGAACTGGGCGCTGACCTGGAGCCGGTTGACCGTCTGAAGTTCCGCGACGGCAAGAAGTACAAGGACCGCCTGACCGCGGCCCAGAAGCAGACCGGTGAAAAGGACGCGCTGATTTCCGTCAGCGGCAAGCTGCTGGGCATGCCGGTGGTGGTTTCGGCCTTCGAATTCTCCTTCATGGGCGGCTCGATGGGCGCCATTGTCGGTGAGCGTTTCGTACGTGCCGCCAACTACGCGCTGGAAAACCGTTGCCCGATGATCTGCTTCGCCGCCTCCGGTGGTGCGCGGATGCAGGAAGCACTGATCTCGCTGATGCAAATGGCCAAGACCTCCGCGGTACTGGCGCGTCTGCGCGAAGAAGGTATTCCGTTCATCTCCGTGCTGACCGACCCGGTCTACGGCGGAGTGTCCGCCAGCCTGGCGATGCTGGGTGACGTGATCGTCGGTGAGCCGAAGGCGCTGATCGGCTTTGCCGGCCCGCGTGTTATCGAGCAGACCGTTCGCGAAAAACTGCCGGAAGGTTTCCAGCGCAGCGAGTTCCTGCTGGAGCACGGCGCGATCGACCTGATCATTCCGCGCGGCGAACTGCGTCCGCGCCTGGGTAGCCTGCTGGCGCAAATGATGGGCCTGCCGACACCTGTGTACGTCGCGCCTAAAATCGAGCCGATTGTCGTGCCACCGGTGCCTGCAAACATATGACCCAACGTACCCTGGGCGAATGGCTCGCCTACCTTGAGCAGTTGCATCCGTCAGCCATCGACATGGGCCTGGAGCGCTCGCAACAGGTAGCGGCCCGCCTCGGGTTGGGCCGGCCGGCGCCGCGTGTGATCACGGTGACCGGCACCAACGGCAAGGGCTCTACCTGCGCCTTTGTCGCGGCCTTGCTGCAAGCCCAGGGCCTGAAGGTCGGCGTGTACAACTCGCCGCACCTGCTGCGCTACAACGAGCGGGTGCAGCTCAATGGCGTCGAAGCCACTGACGAGCAACTCTGCGAAGCCTTCGCCGCACTTGATTCCGGGCGTGGCGAGATTTCCCTGACCTATTTCGAGATGGGCACCCTGGCGGCGTTCTGGCTGTTCGAGCGTGCGCAGCTGGATGTAGTGGTGCTGGAAGTCGGTCTGGGTGGGCGTCTGGACACGGTCAACGTGGTGGATGCCGACCTGGCGCTGATTACCAGTATTGGCGTCGACCATGCGGACTACCTGGGTAACACCCGTGAGTCCGTGGCCTATGAAAAAGCCGGGATCTTCCGCCAGGGCAAGTCTGCACTGTGCGGCGACCTGGACCCGCCGCATACCTTGCTGGACAAGGTGCGCGAGCTGGATTGCCCGTTCTTCCTGCGCGGGCGTGATTTCAATCTCGAGATTGGCGACCAATTCTGGCAATGGCGCGGGCTTGACGCGCGCGGTCAAACCGTCGAGTTGCGCGACTTGCCACTGCTGAACCTGCCGATGGAAAACGCCGCGCTCGCGCTGCAAGCCTACCTGTTGCTGGATTTGCCCTGGCATGCCGAGCAGATTGCCGCTACGTTGCAGGCTACTCGCGTGGTGGGGCGCCTTGACCGGCGCACGTTCGACTGGGAGGGCAAGCGCCTGAACCTGCTGCTGGACGTGGGGCATAACCCTCACGCCGCTGAATACCTGGCCAGGCGCCTGGCACGCACGCCGCCCGCCGGTCGCCGCCTCGCGGTGTTCGGGTTGTTGTCCGACAAGGACCTGGACGGCGTGGTTGCACCCTTGTTGGGTGACGTCCAGGCCTGGGCGGTTGCACCGCTGGATACGTCCCGCAGTCGTCCTGCCATCGAGTTGCAGGTTGCCTTGCAGAACCTTGGCGCGTCCGTGACGTCCCATGCAAGCGTGACAGCCGCCCTGGAAGCCCAGTGCGCGGTTGCGACGCCTGAGGATGAGATTCTGTTGTTCGGATCATTTTATTGTGTTGCCGAGGCGCTCGAATGGTTGGCCCGGCGCTCCACGGAGGAAGCTGCACATGGCATTACTGGATAGCGCATACAAGCAGCGAATGGTTGGAGCCCTGGTCCTGGTGGCGTTGGCGGTGATTTTCCTGCCGATGCTGTTTTCCCGTCAGGATGAGCAGCGCCAAGTGACCGTTGAAGCGCCAGCTGCGCCCCAGGCGCCTGCGGTGCCTCAGGTTCAGGTTGAGCCGGTGGTGGTTCCCGAGCCGCAAGCGCTGCCGGAAGAAGAGCCGGTGCCGACCGATGACGAAGTGGCTGCACAGCAAGCGCCGTCGATGCCGGTGCAGCCGAGCGTGCCGGTGGTTAAGCCTGCGCCTGCTGCTCCTGCAGTTGCTGCGAAGCCTGCGGCGCCAGCGCCAGCGCCAAAACCTGTGGCCCCGCAACCTGCGGCACCAGGCAAGCCGGACGTGGGCCAGAGCCGTATTGACCCGAATGGCTTGCCGATCAGTTGGTCGATCCAGCTGGCCAGCCTGGCTAACCGCGAAAGTGCTGATGCGTTGCAGAAGAAGCTGCGCACCCAGGGTTACAACGCCTATATCCGCAGCGCCGATGGCAAGAACCGGGTATTCATCGGGCCGCTGATCGAGCGCGCCGAAGCCGATCGCTTGCGGGATCTGTTGGATCGCCAGCAGAACCTCAAGGGTTTTGTGGTTCGCTTCCAGCCCGAAAAAGGCTGAGGCTGCAAGGATTCAAGCTGGAATGTGGTCAATGTGGGAGCGGGCTTGCTCGCGAAGCGGTGTATCAGTCAGCAGATTTATTGGCTGCCCCACCGCCTTCGCGAGCAGGCCCGCTCCCACAAGTGTTTTGGGTGTGCCGCAACAGGCCGGTTTCCCCTATAACTCATTGATTTCAAATGCACTGCCAATCACAGCTTACCGATAGCCCAGCGCTCTGCTAAAATGCGCCGCCTTATCCGTCTGTAGGCTGAACTGTGCCATTTACCTGGGTTGATTGGGCGATCGTTGCAATCGTCGCCATCTCCGCTTTGATCAGTCTGAGCCGCGGCTTCGTCAAAGAAGCATTGTCGCTGCTGACATGGATCATCGCAGGAGTTGTAGCCTGGATGTTCGGCGGTTCATTGTCTGTCTACCTGGCCGGATACATCGAGACACCTTCGGCTCGCGTCATCGCGGGCTGCGCCATCATGTTCATCGCCACGTTGTTGGTGGGGGCAATGGTCAATTATCTTATCGGCGAATTGATACGCGTCACCGGCCTCTCCGGGACCGATCGATTTCTCGGCATGGCCTTCGGCGCCGCGCGTGGCGGCTTGCTGGTGGTCGTGGCGGTCGGGCTGTTGAGCCTGGGGCCGGTACAGCAGGATTCGTGGTGGCAGGAGTCGGTACTCGTGCCAAAATTTCTATTGGTTGCAGATTGGTCCAAAAACCTCATTTTGGGGTGGAGCAGTCAGTGGCTGGCCAGCGGGATCAGCGTACCCGCTGATCTTCCGTTCAAGGAACACCTCTTGCCGGCCAAAACGCCTCAGTAAGTTGTGTTCAGTCAAGATTCATTAAGTAGGGGTTGCGTCGCATGTGTGGCATCGTCGGTATCGTCGGTAAGTCGAACGTGAATCAGGCGCTGTATGACGCGCTAACCGTCCTCCAGCACCGCGGCCAGGATGCTGCCGGTATTGTGACCAGCCACGACGGCCGGTTATTCCTGCGCAAGGACAATGGTCTGGTGCGTGACGTGTTCCATCAGCGCCACATGCAGCGCCTGGTCGGGCACATGGGCATTGGCCACGTGCGCTACCCGACAGCGGGCAGCTCGACCTCGGCCGAAGCCCAGCCGTTCTACGTCAACTCGCCCTATGGCATCACCCTGGCGCACAACGGCAACCTGACCAACGTTGAACAACTGGCCAAGGAGATTTACGAATCTGACCTGCGCCACGTCAACACCAACTCGGACTCCGAAGTACTGCTGAACGTGTTCGCCCACGAGCTGGCCCAGCGCGGCAAGCTGCAGCCGACCGAAGAAGACGTGTTCGCTGCCGTGACTGACGTGCACAACCGCTGCGTCGGTGGCTATGCGGTAGTGGCGATGGTGACCGGCTACGGTATCGTCGGTTTCCGCGACCCCCACGGCATCCGCCCGATCGTGTTCGGCCAGCGTCATACCGACGAAGGCGTCGAGTACATGATCGCTTCCGAAAGCGTGTCCCTGGACGTGCTGGGCTTTACCCTGATTCGCGACCTGGCGCCGGGCGAAGCGGTCTACATCACTGAAGACGGCAAGCTGCACACCCGTCAGTGCGCACTGAACCCGAAACTCACCCCGTGCATCTTCGAACACGTCTACCTGGCGCGTCCGGATTCGATCATCGACGGTGTTTCGGTGTACAAGGCGCGCCTGCGCATGGGCGAGAAGCTGGCGGACAAGATCCTGCGCGAGCGCCCGGATCACGACATCGACGTGGTTATCCCGATCCCGGACACCAGCCGCACCGCTGCGCTGGAGTTGGCGAACCACCTGGGCGTGAAATTCCGCGAAGGCTTCGTCAAGAACCGTTACATCGGCCGTACCTTCATCATGCCTGGCCAGGCTGCGCGCAAGAAGTCGGTGCGCCAGAAGCTCAACGCGATCGAGCTGGAGTTCCGCGGCAAGAACGTGATGCTGGTGGATGACTCCATCGTACGCGGCACCACCTGCAAGCAGATCATCCAGATGGCCCGCGAAGCCGGTGCGAAGAACGTTTACTTCTGTTCCGCCGCGCCTGCCGTGCGTTACCCGAACGTGTACGGCATCGACATGCCGAGTGCCCACGAACTGATCGCCCACAACCGTTCGACCCAGGACGTTGCGGACCTGATCGGCGCCGACTGGCTGATCTACCAGGACCTGCCGGACCTGATCGAAGCCGTCGGTGGTGGCAAGATCAAGATCGAGGAGTTCGATTGCGCGGTGTTCGACGGCAAGTACGTCACCGGCGATGTCGACGAGGCCTACCTGAACAAGATCGAGCAGGCCCGTAACGATTCCTCGAAGATCAAGACCCAGGCGGTCAGCGCGATCATCGACCTGTACAACAACTGAGTAGACACCGGCCCTGAGGGGCCGGTTTTGTATCTTTGATAAAGCATTCGAGTTGAGGAGTAGAGCATGAGTCAGGAATGGGATGCCGGTCGCTTGGACAGCGACCTCGATGGCGTAGCTTTCGATACCCTGGCTGTGCGCGCCGGCCAGCACCGCACCCCGGAAGGTGAGCACGGTGACCCGATGTTCTTTACCTCCAGCTATGTGTTCCGCACTGCGGCCGACGCCGCTGCGCGTTTTGCCGGTGAAGTGCCAGGCAACGTTTATTCGCGTTACACCAACCCGACCGTGCGCGCGTTCGAAGAGCGTATCGCCGCGCTGGAAGGCGCCGAGCAAGCTGTCGCCACTGCCACGGGCATGGCTGCGATTCTCGCGGTAGTCATGAGCCTGTGCAGCGCCGGCGACCACGTCCTGGTATCGCGCAGCGTGTTTGGTTCGACCATCAGCCTGTTCGAAAAGTACTTCAAGCGTTTTGGTATTGAAGTCGACTACGTGCCGCTGGCGGACCTGTCCGGCTGGGACGCGGCCATCAAGGCCAACACCAAATTGCTGTTCGTCGAGTCGCCGTCCAATCCGTTGGCCGAGCTGGTGGACATTGCCGCATTGTCCGAAGTGGCCCACGCCAAGGGCGCGATGCTGATCGTCGACAACTGCTTCTGCACCCCTGCATTGCAGCAGCCGCTGAAGCTGGGCGCAGACATCGTTGTGCACTCGGCCACCAAGTTCATCGACGGCCAGGGCCGTTGCATGGGTGGCGTGGTTGCCGGCCGCAGCGAGCAGATGAAGGAAGTGGTGGGCTTCTTGCGCACCGCCGGCCCGACCCTGAGCCCGTTCAACGCCTGGATCTTCCTTAAAGGCCTGGAGACCCTGAGCCTGCGGATGAAGGCCCATTGTGCCAACGCCCAGGCCCTGGCCGAGTGGCTGGAGCAGCAGGACGGCATCGAGAAAGTCCACTACGCCGGCCTCAAGAGCCACCCGCAACACGAGTTGGCCCAGCGCCAGCAACGTGGTTTCGGCGCCGTGGTGAGTTTCGAGGTCAAGGGCGGCAAAGAGGGCGCCTGGCGCTTTATCGATGCGACTCGCCTGATCTCCATCACCGCCAACCTGGGTGACAGCAAGACCACTATCACTCACCCGAGCACCACCTCCCACGGCCGCCTGGCGCCGCAGGAGCGTGAAGCTGCCGGGATTCGTGACAGCCTGATCCGCATTGCCGTAGGCCTGGAAGACGTCGCAGACCTGCAGGCCGACCTGGCCCGTGGGTTGGCTGCCCTGTGATCGAGTGGTCCATGGAGGCGGCGAGCGCCAGTAACGGGCGGGTCGCGCTGGTGACCGGCGCGGCGCGGGGCATCGGCCTGGGGATTGCCGCCTGGTTGATCAGCGAAGGCTGGCAGGTGGTATTGACGGACCTGGACCGTGAGCGCGGTTCCAAGGTGTCCAAGGTGCTCGGCGACAACGCCTGGTTTATTACCATGGACGTGGCCGATGAGCGGCAGGTTGCCCAGGGCGTGGCCGAGGTGCTTGGCCAGTTCGGGCGCCTGGATGCGCTGGTGTGCAATGCTGCCGTGGCTGACCCGCGCAACATCACCCTGGAAAGTCTCGACCTGGCTTACTGGAATCGTGTACTGGCGGTGAACCTCAGTGGTCCCATGTTGCTGGCCAAGCACTGTGCGCCCTACCTGCGGGCCCACGGCGGCGCCATCGTCAACCTGGCGTCGACCCGGGCACGCCAGTCGGAACCGGACACCGAAGCCTATGCGGCGAGCAAGGGCGGTTTGCTTGCCCTGACCCACGCGTTGGCTATCAGCCTCGGGCCGGAAGTACGGGTCAATGCCGTCAGCCCGGGCTGGATCGATGCCCGTGACCCGGCTGCACGCCGTGCCGAGCCGCTGACGGATGCGGATCACGCCCAGCACCCGGCGGGCAGGGTAGGCACTGTGGAAGACGTAGCGGCGATGGTGGCGTGGTTGCTGTCGCGCAATGCCGGGTTTGTCACCGGGCAAGAGTTCGTCGTCGACGGCGGCATGAGCAAGAAGATGATTTACACCGAGTAGGGCGGGTCGCGGTCCTGAAGCCATTTTGTCTTTTTCAGAAAAACTTCAAGCAGGCTATTGACTTAGGTCCGCTACCTGCGTAAATTTCGCGGCCTCAACGAAGCAAAGGGTGATTAGCTCAGCTGGGAGAGCATCTGCCTTACAAGCAGAGGGTCGGCGGTTCGATCCCGTCATCACCCACCACTTCTTGAGAGTTTTGCCCTAGGGCAAGACGCAACGTTAAAGGTTGCACCGACGCGCAGCGGTAGTTCAGTCGGTTAGAATACCGGCCTGTCACGCCGGGGGTCGCGGGTTCGAGTCCCGTCCGCTGCGCCATATTTTCCAGGTCTGATGTTTCAGATTTGAGATTGAACAGCCAAGGCTGGTCAGTCAGATGTTTGAAGGCGGTTGAAGGTGACACTTCAGCAGTCTGAGCGATACGCAGCGGTAGTTCAGTCGGTTAGAATACCGGCCTGTCACGCCGGGGGTCGCGGGTTCGAGTCCCGTCCGCTGCGCCATATCTGTTCCAGGGCCCACTGAACGCCCTGAGACGCCAAAGCAAGCCGCTGGCTTGGTTGGATCGATAGCAAAGACCCTGGTCGAAAGACCGGGGTTTTTTGTGTCTGCGATTGGGTGCCGGCGCGGCAAGTACAGGGGCCGGCAAGCCAGCCCCGTGGTCCGGGGTCAGAATCCCAGCTTGTCCCGCAACCCGTAATACCAGGCCCCCAGCGCCGCAAACGGCGTGCGCAACAGTTGTCCGCCGGGGAAGGGGTAGTGCGGCAGGCCGGCAAACGCATCAAAACGTTCTGCCTGGCCTCTCAGCGCTTCCGCCAGTACCTTGCCCGCCAAGTGGGTATACGTCACGCCATGGCCGCTACAGCCCTGGGAGTAGTAGATGTTATCCCCCAGGCGACCGACCTGCGGCAGGCGCGACAAGGTCAGCAGGAAATTGCCGGTCCAGGCGTAGTCGATCTTCACGTCCTTGAGCTGCGGGAAGGCCTTGAGCATCTTCGGCCGGATGATCGCCTCGATATTCGCCGGGTCACGCGCGCCGTACACCACGCCACCGCCGAAGATCAGGCGCTTGTCGCTCGTCAGGCGGTAGTAGTCCAGCAGGTAATTGCAGTCCTCGACGCAGTAATCCTGTGGCAGCAGCGTCTTCGCCAGTTCATCGCCCAGTGGTGCGGTGGTAATCACCTGCGTACCACACGGCATCGACTTGGCCGCCAGTTCCGGAACCAGGTTCCCCAGATAGGCGTTGCCCGCGACAATAATGAACTTGGCCCTGACCTTGCCGTGCGCCGTATGCACCACCGGATTGGCGCCGCGCTCGATGCGAGTCGCCGCCGACTGCTCATAAATGGTGCCGCCCAGGGACTCCACGGCTGCCGCTTCGCCCAGCGCCAGGTTCAGCGGGTGAATGTGCCCGCCGCTCATGTCGAGCAGGCCGCCCACATAGTTGTCACAGGCGACCACTTCTCGAATGCGCCGCTCGTCCAGCAGCTCCAGCTGGGTGTGGCCGTAGCGCTCCCACAGGCGCTTCTGCGACTCCAGGTGGCCCATGTGCTTGCTGTTCAGTGCCGCAAATACACCGCCGTCCTTCAGATCGCACTGGATCTGATACTTGGCCACCCGCTCCCGAATGATCCTGCCGCCTTCAAATGCCATGTCGCCGAGTAATTTCGCCTGCTGGGGGCCGACACTGCGCTCGATCACATCGATATCACGGCTGTAGCTGTTGACGATCTGCCCACCATTACGGCCCGACGCGCCAAAGCCTACCTTGGCAGCTTCCAGCACTGTCACGCTAAAGCCGTTTTCCAGCAGGAACAGCGCACTGGACAGGCCGGTATAACCGGCGCCAATCACGCACACATCGGTTTCGACTTCACCTTGCAGCTCTGGGCGAGGAGGTACCGCATTCGCAGACGCGGCGTAATACGACTGGGGGTAGGGGGTGTTCGCCATCCTGGAACCTCTGTTTTATATTTTTTACGAGTGCGCCGATCCTACCTGAGTTGAAAATCCGCTGCCAGCCGCCGGAAAATACGGTTGTGCTGGCCACAAATAAAAAATTCGCATATTCATAGGCTTAGCTGCAAAAAAGGTGTTGACACCCCTCGGGAATTCCGTAGAATGCCGCCTCACAGCAGGCACGTAGCTCAGTTGGTTAGAGCACCACCTTGACATGGTGGGGGTCGTTGGTTCGAGTCCAATCGCGCCTACCAAACAAAATCCGCTCTGCTGGGCGGTCTAGAAGGGCTCACCGAAAGGTGGGCCCTTTTTTGTTGCGATTTGCGAAGCCTTTGCAACCTACCCCCTCAGAATGACGATTCGGCGGCTCCTCCTGGCTTGTCGATTTTTTCCCGTTGCGCCTTTCTGAGCGTGCTTCGGCATCTTCTTTTCCCGTCTCCCATGAGCCTCACTGAACGCGATAACGGCTTGATCACGCGTCCGGCGCGTGTGATGCGTATGTCGGTGTCTGTGGGCAATAAAGTGAGCATTGAGAATGCTGCTTTTGTAGGATTTTTAGCTGTATGCATGTACAGTTGTTTCGCCGAAAAATGGCCATGGGAAATCAGGAGAAGTCATATGTCAATTTACATCGATACCCCTTATGTTTTTACCCCGAATCCCTCTGCGGATAACGGCCCTCAACTCCAGTCGGTGATGAAGGCCGGATACCGTTGGATTCAAATCAATGGCACTGACTGCCCTATCGGGACAACAGTCCTGCTAAACCGTGATGACAACTGGCCTTACAGTGGGCAGATCATCGAGCCTGCCCCAGGGATCGATAAGGTCACTATTGACGTTTCAGGGATCGGCCGTAACCCGCTGGACCCCACAGATCCAAGTTATGCCGCCATCGACTACCAAGGCAATGTTCGCCCGGGCAGTTATTTGACCGCGCCGGCCTACGTCAATACGACCGAAATCTCCGTGGCCGACACGACTCCGTACACAAACGGTTCCTGGATCGTCATCTCGGACGCTTCAACCGATTTTGCAACCTACCCGATGCCACTCGACGGCCCGCTGGAGGTTCGCCAGGTTATTTATGTGCTGGCTAACTCATTGATTGTTAATCGCGTAATCAAACGTGATCATCCCCAGGGCGCAATCGTGGCTTTATGTGACCCGATTAAAAACGTGTACATCCGCAACCTTGAATTCACCGGGGACGCTGCGGTAGGGCTGCATCTGCACTACGCACAACACTGTGTGATCGAGAACATCACGTCGGTCGACTGGACTGGGCGCTGCATGCTGCTGCTGGACAACGGTGGTGAGTACAACACCATTCTTGATAGTTATTGCACGGCTACAGAGCCAGGTGTCGATCCTGAACAGACCGCCTGGGGTGTCGTCATCGAGGGGCAGGACTCTACCCGCGTGATTAATTCAGGTGGTGAAAATTGCGGCTTGGGGATGGGGATGAATTACAGCATTGATTGTGTGTCGATTAACGCAAGGGCTCGCCTCAATACAGTAAACGTTGGGGTCTATACCGCATCCATTCGTACGGGGTTCCTTCGACCTGCGACCGAATCCCCTCTGATCCTGGATAACGTCATCACTTCAGACTGCGTTGATTGCTATATGGTTGAACCCATACCTTTTTCCGGATAATCATGGAAAAAAAGCCCGCATTGAGCGGGCTTTTTTATTGGAAATATTTATTCCCAGGGTATAGGTTCGCGGCCAGCGCCGTTGCGACGCCCAGCAACAGAGCGGCCGCAATTGTCCCTTGGTAATCATTGGCCAACACAGAAGCACGGCCAGGTAGGGCAGATTCGAATGGGCGCTGAGTCGGCAGGATGCCGCGGAACCTGTAAAGCGCCCGTCCAGACGCAGTTCTGCAGCCATTGTCATGCACTCGATTTTCTCGTCGTGCCCCTTCAGATTGCGCTTCGCAAGTCTTTCGCCTGAACGTCCTGGGGATTCCGTTCGGCAACGTTAGGACTTTTCCGAGGTTAAAGATGGCGTCGTACTACTACTCTTCCTGTGTTGTTCCGAAGGATCGATAGGCATGCCCCGATTCGTCATAAATAACTACAGAGAGCTGCCCCATGCTTCAACTCGACTTCTATTCAACGCTGGTCGCCGCCTCCCTGGTGCTTTTACTTGGGCGCGGGCTGGTCGCTCGAGTCGGTTTCCTGCGCACTTACAATATTCCGGAGCCGGTGGCCGGCGGTTTAGTGGTGGCGGTGCTGCTCCTGGTCCTGCGTATGCTCGCTGGCATTGAGGTCCGGTTTGATTCGTCGCTGCAGACGCCACTGATGTTGGCTTTCTTTGCCACCATTGGTTTGAATGCGGATTTCGCCAGCCTGAAGAAAGGCGGGCGGGTGCTGGGGATTTTCCTGCTGGTGGTGACGGCGCTCCTGGTGGTCCAGAACGCGATGGGGATTGCGCTGGCCAAGGCGCTGGGGCTCGATCCGTTGATGGGGTTGTTGGCGGGCTCCATTACGCTGTCGGGTGGGCACGGGACCGGCGCGGCCTGGGGCGCGGTGTTCAGCGAGAAGTATGGCGTGGCGTCGGCGTCCGAACTGGCCATTGCTTCCGCGACCTTTGGCCTGGTGCTCGGCGGCCTGATTGGCGGCCCGGTCGCTCGCCTGCTGATCAAGCGCGTCCAGACGCCCGCCCTGGCGCCGGTACAACCGTGTGGGCCAAAAGGATTCGAGCAGCCGAATCAAGAGCGCATGATCACCTCCTTCTCGTTTATCGAGACCCTGGCGCTGCTCGCCATCAGCCTGCAAGTGGGCACGTTCCTCAGCGGTTTTATCCAGGGCACGGCCTTTGAGCTGCCGACGTTTGTGTGTGTCTTGTTTGTCGGTGTGGTGTTGCGTAATGGCCTGTCGGCGCTGGGCTGGCACCAGGTATTCGAGCGCGAAGTCTCGGTGCTAGGGAACGTCAGCCTGTCGTTGTTCCTGGCGATTGCATTGATGTCGCTCAAGCTCTGGGACCTCGCCGCGCTGGCCCTGCCGATTTTCATCCTGCTGGCTGCGCAGGCGTTCATGATGGCGCTGTTTGCGATTTTCGTGACGTTCCGGGTGATGGGGAGCAACTATGACGCGGCGGTCCTGGCGGCGGGGCACTGCGGTTTCGGGCTCGGTGCCACGCCAACTGCCATTGCGAACATGCAGGCGGTGACCCAGCGTTTCGGGCCATCGCAGATTGCATTTCTGGTGGTGCCGATGGTGGGCGCCTTTTTCATCGATATCACCAATGCGATCGTGATCAAGTTGTACCTGGCGCTGCCGTTCCTGGGCGTCGCGGGATAAACGCGGTTTACCGGATTTGCCGTTTAATGACTCGCCAGGTCCTGCTTGCCCAGGACCTCGTCAATCACCCCAAGCTGCCAGGTGAAATACGGATTGAACGTCAACCGCGCGTGCATCTTGCCCGGCTCACGGTAGCCCCAGTCCGAATACCACACGTCGGCCCCTTGTTCGCAGGCGCGGGTTGCGTCGTCCGTCTGGCCGTTCCAGCAAAACCGCAGGCTGCCCTGTTCGCCATACAGAGCGTTGTCGGGTGAGAACAGCAACCCCATGTGGGAGAACTGGCTGATCCTTAACTCCGGCAGGTAGTCGGTACGCGCTTTTACACGGCGTGTATCCCAGGCGCTCTCTGGCAATGTGCCGTACCAGGCGAGGCGGCTATGGGGGTTGCTGAAGCGTTGCTGGAAGGTCTCCAGCACGTAGTGCGTATCGAGTACTGAGTCGTGGGCTGCGACGGCAATGAACACCGGCTTGTCATAGGGGCGCCGCTCCAGGTCCTGGCGGGCTAGCCGGCTGCTGCGGTAGAACTGGGCAAAACCGTTGGTGGGCACTGTCATGTAGCGCACCAGGCTCTGTTGTGGCCGGCTGGCGTCTGGCGCCAGCAGCCAGGGGCGCGCCCAACTGATCAGGGGTGTCAGCCAGTCGTAGGTCATGCTGGACTGGAACGCGGGAGAGAACAGCAGCAGCCCCGCGACGTCGTCGTGTTTGTAGGCGTAGTCGAGTACCAGGTTGGCGCCGGTGGAAAAGCCGCCGAGGTAGATTTCTCCTACCTCTGCGCGAAGGATCGCAGCCTGTTCGTCCACCACCCGGCGCCAGTCTTCCATGCGTACCTGCAGCATGTCGGCCGGTTGCGTGCCGTGGCCGGGCAGCAGCACGGTCCTGACCAGAAAGCCGCGGGCGGCCAGTGCGCTGCCGATATCGTGGAAAGACCAGGGTGAGTCACCCAGGCCATGCACGAGAATGATCCCGCGCTTGGGGGCACCCGCCGGGCGCCATTCCTGCGGGGCGTTCCAGTTGAGTTCGGCATCCTTGTCGGTGCCCTGGAAGTCACGATGGTCCCGCAGCCATTGCAAGGTAGCGGCGCGATACGCTTCGAATGACTTCTGGCCAAGCGGCATGCCCGGTTCTGCCAGGGCTGTCGTGCAGAGCAATAGGGCGAGCATGCCGCAAGCAAGGCTTCGGAGCGTTCTGCGCATCGATGGACGGGGCTGCATACAGGTGTGGTTGTTCAAGGCAGGTTCTCAACGGAGCGTAACCGTAAGGTCATGCACGATAATGACCTGCCTTGTATCGCCGAAAGTGCGAAACAGTAGCAAGACGTTTCCGATGATCTCAGAATCGATCCAGCCGGTAGGGCCCAAGTGCGGGCAGCCCGTTGGACGCGGCCGTAGGCGATGCCAGCCGTGCAATCAACTCCGCCGTCACCGCAGCCTGCGTCAGGCCCAAATGCTGATGCCCAAAGGCAAGCAGCACCTTGCCCTCGCACACCTTGTCGATAATCGGCAGCGAGTCCGGCAGGGAAGGGCGAAACCCCATCCACGGCGTCGCGTCCTCGGCACTCAAGTCACGACGAAACAGCCCCTGGCTCAGTCGATGCAACTGCCACGCGCGTTCCATGTTCGGTGGGCGATCAAGGCCGGCGAACTCCACGGTACCTGCCAGCCGCAATCCGCCGTCCATGGGCGTCATGATGAACTTGCGCTCCAATGACGTGACCGCAAACGGCAACCGTCCATGCTCATGGGGCAACATCAGGTGATAGCCGCGCTCTGTATCCAGCGGGACCTTTTTGCCAGTCAGTGCGCCGGTCAGGCTGGCTGAGTGCGCACCGCATGCGATCAACACCTGACGCGCGGCCACGGTGCCTTGGTCAGTCCGCAATGAAACTCCGTGCTCGTCCAGCTTCCCGCCCACGACCTGGCGCTTGAGAAATTGCACCCCGCTGGCCTTGGCCGCTTCCATCAGCTCGCAAACCACCCCATAGGGATCGAGAAAATGCCCGGTGCGAGGAAAGAACAACCCGCCCTGAATCCCTTTGCTGAGTTGTGGCGCCGCGTCCTGCACCACGCTGGCGTGCCAGTGGTCCACCGGCACTTCCTGCTGACTCATGCGTGCCTGCAATGCATCAATGGCCTGTCGCGACTCGGCGCGCTCGAAGACCAGCAACGAGCCGTCTTCGCGCATCAGGTGCGGGCGCTCGATGCTGCCCAGCAGCCGGTGCCAGGCGCCCAGGCTGCCTTCATTGAGCGCGCGGATCCCGGCGACGGTGCGCTGGAAGGGCGCCGGGCGCAGGTTCAGCAGCAGCCGGGTAAACCACGGCAGTGCACGCGGCAGGTATTTCCAGTCCAGGCGCAGCGGGCCCATCGGGTCCATGAGCATGGCGGGCAAACGCGTCAGGATCGACGCATCCGCGATGGGGAACACTTGCTCGGTCGCCAGGTGGCCGGCATTGCCGAACGAGGCGCCGTGGCCGGGTTCCTGCTGATCGATGATGACCACCCGCCGGCCCTGGCGCGCCAGTTGCAGCGCGCAGGCGACGCCGATGATGCCGGCGCCCACTACGGCGACGTCTGGCATGACGTTATCGGACATGTTCTAGGCTTCCCTCTGACCGTCGAGCAAGCGCCGCAGCAGCAATGGGTTGCCGTGTTGCAGGGCCGTCGGCAGCAAGCTATCCGGGAAATCCTGGTAGCACACCGGCCGCAGGAATCGCAGGATCGCGGCGGTGCCCACCGAGGTGGTGCGTGAGTCCGAGGTGGCCGGGAATGGTCCGCCGTGCACCATCGCATCACACACTTCAACGCCGGTCGGCCAGCCGTTGACCAGCAGGCGGCCGGCCTTGCGTTCCAGGGTCGGCAGCAGCGCGCGGGCAGTTGCCAGGTCGTCGTCATCCAGATGCAGGGTTGCGGTCAGTTGGCCCTCCAGGTGTTCGCTGACCCGGCGGACCTCATCGACGTTGGCACATTGCACGATCAATGACGCGGCGCCGAATATCTCGGCTTGCAGGCTGTGATTGGCGAGAAAGTCCCGGGCCTGGGTCACGAACAAATGGGCCTGTCCCTGGTTCGGCCCTTCTGCCGGCAGACCGGTACCTGCGAGCTGAGCATGCCGGGTCAGGGCGCTGACGCCGTCTTCGTAAGCCTTGAAGATCCCCGGTGTCAGCATGGTCTGGGCAGTGCTGTGTTGAAGCAGGTTGGCAGCCGTGCCGACGAAGTGGTCCAGCGCTTGCCCTGCAACGGCAATCACCAGCCCGGGGTTGGTGCAGAACTGGCCGGCACCCTGGGTCAGGGACGCGACAAAACCTTGTGCCAATGCTTCACCGCGTGCGCTCAACGCAGCGGGAAACAGGTAGACCGGATTGATCGAGCTCATCTCTGCATACACCGGGATCGGCTCGGGGCGCGCCTGGGCCGCCTGGCACAAGGCAATACCGCCGCTGCGCGAGCCGGTGAAACCCACGGCCTTGATGCGCGGATCGCACACCAGCGCGATACCGACCTCGCGGCCCGAGCCATACAACAGCGAAAACACACCCTCAGGCAGGCCACATTGCTGAACGGCCCGGGCCACCGCGCGGCCCACCAGTTCGCTGGTGCCAGGATGCGCGCCGTGTGCCTTCACGATCACCGGGCAACCGGCCGCCAGTGCCGACGCTGTATCACCGCCCGCCACCGAGAATGCCAGCGGAAAATTGCTCGCGCCGAACACGGCCACCAGCCCCAGCGGTACGTGGCGTTGACGCAGGTCCGAGCGAGGCAGCGGCTGGCGTTCCGGTTGTGCAGTATCCACCCGCACATCCAGCCATTCACCCGCGCGCACGGTGCGGGCAAAGGTGCGCAATTGTTGGCAGGTGCGCCCGCGTTCGCCCTGGATGCGTGGGCGCGGCAGGCCGGTCTCGGCCATCGCCCGTTCAATCAGTTCATCGCCCAGGGCTTCGATTTCGTTGGCGATGGTTTCAAGGAATTCGGCGCGAGCCGCCAACGGCGTTTCGCGATAGTTATCGAAGGCGCTCCAGGCCAGGGCGCAAGCCTGGTCTACATGCTCGGCAGTGCCGCCGGCGTAGGCGGGTTCCAACGCAAGGTTGGTGGCAGGATTGATCGCCCGGATGGCCTCGCGGCTGCCTGGAATGGAGTGCTGACCAATCAGCATGGTGCCCGTCAGAGTCATGGCGTAGTCCTGGAAAGTAAAGATTGGCTTGGCGAAGAGAATCCACTGTGGGAGCTGTCGAGCCCCAGCGAGGCTGCGATGCAGGCGCTGCGGTCTGGCAGGTACACCGCAGTGATCCCATCGCAGCCTCGCCGGAGCTCGACAGCTCCCACATTTGATCTTTGCTGCCTTGAATAGTGTTAAACGACGTTCTGCTCGGCCGACCAGTTGGCGTACCACTGGCGGAACAGCGCGTACTGGTTCTCTGCATAACGACGCTGGGCATCGCTGAGGGTATCGGTCTCGTTGAAGTGCAGGGTGTATTCCTTGTCGCCGTTGAGCACCATCAGATGTTTGTAGAACAGCACCAGGTCGCAGCCTTCGTCGAAGGACGACAGCACCGCCAGCGCCGACTCCAACTCCCGCGCCTGGCGACGTGCAGTGGCGTCGCCCTTGGCGGCTTTCTTGCTCAAGGCCACCAGTTGCAGGACTTCCCGTGGCAGTGCATTGCCGATGCCGGTGATTGCGCCGGTGGCGTTGCAGTTGACGAAGCCGTGCACCACTTGGGTATCCACGCCGACCATCAAGGTCACGTCATCGTCCTTGGAGGTGATGTGTTCGGCCGCGTAGCGCAGGTCTGCAGCACCGCCGAATTCCTTGAAGCCGATCAGGTTCGGGTACTCGCGACGCAGTTCGAAGAACAGGTCGGCGCGGGTGGCGAAGCCGTAGTAAGGGCTGTTGTAGATCACCGCCGGCAGGTTTGGCGCCGCCTTGAGGATGGCTGCAAAGTGATCTTTTTGCGCCGTCGCCGATGCGCCACGGGACAGCACCCGCGGGATGACCATCAAACCATGGGCGCCGACCTTCGCCGCATGCGCTGCATGGGCCACGGCTTCACGGCTGTTGACCGCGCCGGTGCCGACGATGGTCGGCACACCGGCGGCCACCAGGCGCGCCACGCCTTCCTGGCGCTCGGCCTCGGTCAGCAACGGCCAGTCGCCCATGGAGCCGCAGTACACCACCGCGCTCATGCCGATATCGATCAGTTCGCGGCCCTTGGCGACCAGTGCGTCAAAGTCCGGTTTGCGCTGGGCGGTGCACGGCGTCATCAATGCGGGGATGCAACCGGTGAAGATAGTGGTATTCATTGTTTCAGCTCCAGTTTGATTGAAGGGGCGGGGGCGGTTCAGATGCCCCACGCGAAGGGGTCCTGTTCGTCGATCAGCAAGGTGCTGTCGGCGGTCATGTAGGCGCGGCCGGTGATGGAAGGGCGCACACGTTCGCCCTCCCATTCATAGCTGCCTTCGAATTGGCTGCCGGTGATGCTGGCTTGTATCCACGGCTCACCGGCGGCGAGTTTCCCGTCGGCCGCCAGGCATGCGAGCTTGGCGCTGGTGCCGGTGCCGCAGGGCGAGCGGTCGTAGGCCTTGCCTGGGCACATGACAAAGTTGCGGCTGTCGGCCTGGGGGTCGTCGGCGAACAGTTCGATATGGTCGATCAGGGCACCGTCTTCGCCGTGGATGCCCTGGGCTTCGAGGGCCTTGAGCATTGTCCAGGTGTAGTCGGTCAGGGCTTCGACGTTGTCCATTTCCAGCGCTTGGCCATGATCGGAAACCAGGAAGAACCAATTGCCGCCCCAGGCGATATCGCCGTGGACCAAGCCATGTCCAGGCACTTGCACCGAGACATGCTGGCGATAGCGATAGGCGGGCACATTGCGCAACGTGACTGCGCCGTCGGCGTGCAACGTGGCGCTGACCGGGCCGACCGGCGTGTCGATCTTGTGCACCCCCGGCGCGATCTGCCCCAAGTGGTGCAACGAGGCAACCAGGCCGATGGTGCCGTGGCCGCACATGCCGAGGTAGCCGGCGTTATTGAAGAAAATCACGCCGCAGGTGGCATCGGCCGAGACCGGCGCGCAATACAGCGCGCCCACCAGAACATCGTTGCCACGGGGCTCCAGCAGGCACGCCCTGCGCCATTGGTCATGCCGGGTGCGCAGGTCGTCGAGCTTGTCGACCATGGTCTCGCCGGCCAGCGTGGGAAACCCCGTCATCACCAGGCGCGTGGGCTCGCCGCCGGTGTGGGAATCAATGATGTGCACTCGTTTCATAGAACAATCCATCCAGTGGTTGGCTGAGGCTCAGGAAGCCAACTGTGCCCGGCCGATATCGGGCTCAGGGGCTTCGCTTTCGTCGTCTTCGGTTTCCAGGCGAACCAGGTGCGCCGGCACGCCGGTGGCCGCGCCCCAGTAATAAATCCCCAGCGCGCAAGCGGCGACGACCACGGTGTCGAACGGGTGGCTGAGGATGCCCAGGCCACCGAAGCTGCCGAGTTTCGACAGGATGATGGTCACGGCGTAGAAGCCGATCAGCCAGGCGGAGGAGCGAACCTGGCGGCCCAGGCTCAGGTGCAGGGTCGGCACAAAACGGCCGCACAGCAGGTACACCACGAACATCAGGATTTGCAGGCCGAGCAGCCACGACACGGTGCTCCAGCCGGACCAGTAGACGATCAGCGCGGCGATGATGAACGACAGCGGGCCGAGCAAGCCCATCCACTTGACCCGGAACGGGCGCGGCAGGTCAGGTGCATTGCGGCGCAGGGCGGCCACGGACACCGGCGCCACGGCGTAGCTCAACACCAGCGCGGCGGACACCACGTTGATCAGCGCTTCCCACGACGGGAAGGGCAGGGTCCAGAACACCGACAGGCCAAAGGTCAGCCACAGCGCCGGGCGCGGGATGCCGGACTTTTCGTCGATGCGGGTGAAGATCTTGAAGAAGGTTCCGGTTTGCGCCCAGCCGTAGATCACCCGTGGCGTGGCGTTCATGTAGATATTGCCGCAGCCGCTGGGGGAGATCACGGCATCGGCGACCACCAGGTACGCCAGCCAGCCCACGCCCAGGGCGAGCGCGATGTCGCGGTACGGCAGGGCCAGTTCCTTGGCGACGCCGGCCCAGCCGTTGGCGAGCATTTCGGTGGGAATGCCGCCGAGGAAAGCGGTCTGCAACAGCACGTAGATTGCAGTGGAGAGCAGCACCGACAGGATCAGTGCAATTGGAATGGTGCGTTGCGGGTTCTTCACTTCGCTGGCCACCGAGATGATCGGCGTCAGACCCAGGTAGGCGAAAATCACCCCGCCGGCAGACACGGCCATTTCAATCCCCGACAGGCCGAACGGCGCGAAGCCCTGGGCGTGGAAATTCTCCGGCTTGAAAAAGGTGAACAGCACGCCGATCACCAGCAGCGGCACGATGAACTTGAACACGCTGACCAGGTTATTGGCCATGGCGAAGGTCTTCACGCTGCGGTAGTTGAGGGCGAAAAACAGCGAGAGCAGCGCAAACTGCACGAACCAGCCGAGGACGGTGGGGTTGCTGGAACCCGCCTGCGTCAACTCGGGAAACCACGCCGCGGCGTATTGGCGTGAGGCGACCACTTCAATTGCCACCAGGCTTGAAAACGCGATCAGCGTGATAAAGCCCATCAGGTAGCCCAGCAGCGGGCCGTGGGAATAGACCGGGTAGCGCACCACGCCGCCGGCGCGGGGCAATGCCGCCCCCAGTTCGCAATACACAATGCCCAGCAGCAACACGGCGAAGCCGCCCAGCAACCAGGAAAAAATCCCCGCCGGCCCGGCGATGGCGGAGACGTGACTGGCCGCGAACAGCCAGCCCGAACCGAAGATCGCTCCCAGTCCGATAAAGGTGAGGTCGATCAATGAAAGCTGTTTCTTGAACTTGCCTTGGGCTGACATGGCGGCGCCTTCTTGTGGGTTATTGGATAGGCATGCAGTGGTCATACAGTGAACCCATCAACGGCGCCGCGATTGATGTTTTGCGCAGGCTGCGATGACGAAATCAGCACAATTTCGAGTGCTCGACAGGGCCACCGCCATGCGGCAATCTGCTCGCCAGGCACCGCCCCCCGGGCGCCTGGCCTGTCCGTAAAATGCAGGAGAGAGCGTCATGATGCAGAGCGCGTTCGCGACCCTATGCCAAGGGAGCGAGTCCAATCGTCCACAGACCATCGAAGAATTACTGGCCGGCGTGGGGTTGCTGTTGCCGATGCTGGACGTGATTCCCAATGCCGCGATCTTTATCAAGGACGTGCAGGCGCGCTACGTATTGGCCAACCGCACCCTGGTGCAGCGGTGCGGCTTGAAGGACTTGCAACCGCTGTTGGGAAAAACCAGCGCCGAGGTATTTCCCGCGCAGTTGGGGCCCGGCTATACCGAGCAGGATCGGCGGGTGCTGGAGCAGGGATTTGTCCTCGAAGACCAGTTGGAACTGCACCTCTACGGTACCCGCGAGCCGGGTTGGTGCCTGACCCACAAATGGCCGCTGTACAGCCGCGACGCTGCAATCATCGGCCTGGCGGGCATCTCGGTCGACCTGCAAACCGCCAGCGAAACCCACCCGGCCTATCAACGGCTGGCGGCGGTGGACGAGCACATCCGGGCGCATTTCAATCGGCGGGTCACGTTGGGTGAACTGACGCGGATCGCCGGGATTTCCGTGGCGCAGCTGGAGCGCTACTGCAAGCGCGTGTTCCACCTGACACCGCGCCAGATGATCCAGAAGGTACGCCTGGAACATGCGCACCGGCTGCTGCATACCGAGCTGCCGATCACTGAGGTGGCGTTGCAGTGCGGGTATACCGACCACAGTGCGTTTACCCGGCAGTTCAAGGCGTTGACCGGGTTTACGCCGCGCCAGTATCGGCAGGCGACCAGTGTGCGGTGATGTCTAATTGGATCTACGTGAATGTCATGAGCAGCGGTGGCGCCAACAAGGAGGGCGCCAACGCTCTTCGCAGTTGCGCAAACCTGGTCAGTTTTATCCCTGCCGTTGGTGCGACTTATCAAGTCGTCCAGTCCGTGCCGGTGAGTGGCTGCGTGGTGGATGTCACCGACAAAAGCACCGGGGGCTCTCCCGATTCGTTCAGAAGAGAAGCGGTTATCGGTGGGTGTTCGCCTTGACTCAGTAGGACGGCGTCACCTGGGTAATCACTGGCCGGCCTTCAACGTTTCAAGCATCGCCTGTGCTGCCAGCGCATGCACCTTGCGCGTCGGATGCCATTCATCCCAGTAGTAATGCGCATCCGGGTTTTCACACACCGGCTTCACGTCCGGATAGGTGTGTTGGCAGGGCGTATCCAGGTCTTTCAACCCCGCCACCTGGGGAGCTGCGCGCAGCTTGTCGCTGAACGCCACGTGGTCGAAGTAGCTGATGCTGACCTGATGCGCCTTAGCCAATGTGCTCAGCACAACCGGCAGTTTTTGTTCCAGTACCTGCTGGTAGTTTTTCGCGTTCTCGACTTGATTGCCCTGCACCACGGCTGGCACATGACTCAAATCCGTGGTGCCCACTACCATCACGTGTTTTGCGCCCGCTGTAATCAGTGTCTCGGTGGCTTTCTGAATATTTGCCACGCTGTTCTGGCTGAGTACGGCAACCGACTCGGTGTGCGAGAAGTCGGCCCATTCAAAAAAGTCGTTGGCCGAGATGAAAATGAAAAACAGCGCCTTCGGGTCGGCTTTTTGTGCCTTGGCGGACTTCAGGTAGTCAGCGATCTGGCCTGAAACGCCGGTGTCGCGGGCGGGCTCCATCCAGGCGTAGTAGTTGCCATTGCCACTCTTGGCGCCGCCCACTGCGTAGTCGGTCAAGGGTGTTTTCAAGGCGTGGGCCAGGTTCTCGACGGCAGTCGGGCCATTGCTCCAGCGGCCCTTCCAGTACAACGAGCCGGGCAGTTCCTGGGCATCCTTGACCTTCAGAGTGGCCAGGGTCTTGGTGAAGCGTTCACCCGCACCGTTATCGGAGTAGCTATCGCCGAACGCATAGAGGTGATCGTAGCGGGGAGCGCCAAAGGCGGTGGAGGCGGTCAGTACCAATAGAGCGGCCAAGCAAGCGCGTAGAGTCATTGGAAATCTCCCGGGTGGTGCTCCAAGAGTACTGGCGATGAAGTGCATGCCCGCGGGCGGTTGCGACCTGTGTGTAGCTGAGGGCGCAAAGACTGTCCTGTATGCGACAGGTGGCTATCGCTGGTAGTGTCCGCAGAATTGGGCATTCACATCAGGAAGATTGAGATGGCATCAGCGATAGAGTTGTCTTTTGAAGTTACGGAGCAAGAGCGCCAGGCCATCCTTCAGCCGCTGAGGGCATACAACATCAGCCAATGCGGCGAGAACCCGTTCGAAACGTTTGGGCTGTTACTGCGTGATCCCGCCAGCCAGGAAGTGGTGGGCGGCCTGTACGGGAAAATTTCCTATGGCTGGATGTTCATTGAGCTGTTGAGCGTGCCTGAGTCAATGCGCACTCAAGGCATGGGCTCGCGGCTGATGCTCGCGGCTGAGGAGCTGGCACGGGAGAAAGGGTGTGCGGGGATCTGGCTGGACACCTTCAGCTTCCAGGCGCCCGGGTTCTACCGGAAGCTGGGTTTCAGCGAGTTCGGGCATATTGCCGAGTACCCGCCAGGACACACGCGCCACTTTTTCCAGAAGCACCTGGGCTGAGGGCTAGCGGGTCACCGACCGCCACGTGACCAAGCCGTCCAGCCCTTTATCGGACTTCAAGTACCTGAGCACGTTCTGCACCTGGGCCTTCTCTTCAAACGGGCCGACAAATGCCCTCTAACGCTTCAAACACCCACAAACTTTATTGGATTGCAGCAACAATTTTTCTTGTTGGACACCTCCCTCCCCAAGCAGCAAAGATGCGGCCACTGACGCTCGACCTTCCAGGTCAACAATAAAAAATCGAGCCGGGCTGCACGCCGTTTTCTTGCAGTGAACCCTTTGTTCACTACCTGCTTTACTGGCGCCGCAGCGCGCACTTAAGGACCTCACCACCATGCAAACTGTTGTGAACCTATGGCCGCTGATTGGCGTACTCGTCATCGTGGTCGGCTTTGTGTTGCGCTTCAATCCGCTGCTGGTCGTCACGGCGGCAGCGATTGCCACCGGGTTTGCCGCCCACTTTCCACTGGAAAAGATCCTCGCCACCATGGGCGACGGCTTCCTCCAGACTCGCGCCTTGCAATTGATCCTGTTGTTGCCCCTGGCTGTCATCGGCTTGCTGGAGCGCCATGGCTTGCGCCTGCATGCGCAAAACTGGATCGCGCGCTTTGAGCGGGCCACGGTTGGGCGCTTGCTGATCATCTATCTGTTTGTGCGTGAATCCACAGCGGCCATGGGCCTGACGAGCCTGGGCGGGCACCCGCAGATGGTGCGCCCGTTGCTGGCGCCGATGGCCGAAGGTGCGGCAGAAAAACGCTATGGCAAACTCCCCGACAAGCTTCGCCACAAGGTCCTGGCCATGTGTGCCGCGACCGACAACGTCGGGCTGTTTTTTGGCGAGGATATCTTCGTCGCCTTTGGTGCGATTGCGTTGATGCACACCTTCCTGCTGGGTTCGGGGATTGATGTCGAACCTCTGCACATTGCGGTCTGGGGCATCCCGACGGCGATCTGCGCCTTCATCATTCACGCCATTCGCTTGCACCGCTTTGACCGAATGCTGACCCGAGAGCTGTTACCGGCCAACACAGCGGAGGCGGCGCAATGATCATTTCCATTCAATACCTGTACTGGCTGGCCGGCGTTCTGCTGGTGATCACCGCCGGGATGATCCTGATGGATCGCACCCACCCCAAGCGCTGGTCGAGTTCGTTGTTCTGGCTGCTGTTTGCCATTCCGTTCCTGGTGGGGGAGCGCCTGCCCTCGGTGGTGGTCGGCGTGGGCGTGGTGGTGATGGCACTCATCGCGGGCCTGGGCGGCGTAGGCCGCGGCGCGCATGCCCAGTTGCATGACAAGGCCGCACGGGCCAGCGCTGGTCGCCTGGGGCATAAATTGTTTATCCCGGCATTGGCCATTCCGTTGACCACGGTGATCGGCTCGGTATTGCTCAAACACACCGAGATCGGCGGCGTGCCGCTGCTGGACCCGAAGAACACCACCTTTGTTTCCCTGGGTATCGGCTGCCTGATTGCACTGGCGCTGGCCTGCTGGCTGACGCGGGACACGCCGGTGCAAGCCCTTCGCGAATCCCGGCGCCTCACCGAAGCGCTGGGCTGGGCGATGGTGCTGCCACAGATGCTGGCGATGCTCGGGCTGTTGTTCAACGAAGCGGGCGTGGGCACAGCGGTGGCGCACATCACCACCACCTATATCAACCTGGATTACAAGCTGGTAGCGGTGATGGTGTATGTGTTGGGCATGGCACTGTTTACCGTGATCATGGGCAATGGCTTTGCCGCCTTCCCGGTGATGACCGGCGGCGTTGGCGTACCGGTGCTGGTGGGCATCTACGGCGGCAACCCGGCGGTGATGGCTGCCATCGGCATGTTCTCCGGTTACTGCGGTACGCTGATGACACCCATGGCGGCCAACTTCAATATTGTCCCGGCGGCGTTGCTGGAGCTGCCGGATAAAAACGCGGTCATCAAGGCACAGATGCCGACCGCGTTGATGATGCTGGTGGTCAATATTGTCCTGCTCTACCTGCTGATGTGAGGCTGTAATGCGCACTGTATTGCTGACGGGTTTCGAACCGTTTGACCAAGACCTTGTCAACCCGTCCTGGGAGGCGGTACGCCTGTTGGAGGGTGTGCAGTTGGGCGCTGATGTGCGGATTGTCGCGCGGCAGTTACCCTGTGCCTTTGCCACGGCGGGCGAGCGCCTGGCTCAGCTGTTGGCCGAACACCGCCCGCAGATGGTCATTGCTGTCGGGCTGGGCCCCGGGCGCAGTGATATTTCCATCGAGCGGGTCGCGATCAACCTCAACGACGCGCGGATCCCGGACAACCTGGGTGAGCAACCTGTCGACACGGAAGTGCTGCCCGGCGGCCCTGCGGCCTACTTCGGCACCTTGCCGAGCAAGGCCATGGTGAGGGCCGTGCGCGAGGCCGGCATTGGGGCCAGCGTGTCGCAAACCGCCGGCACTTTCGTGTGCAACCAGGTGTTCTATCTGTTGCAGCACGCGCTCGCCGGGTCAGGGGTACGCAGCGGTTTCATCCATGTGCCGTGGCTGCCCGAGCAGGTGGTGGGCCGAATACCCGAGCCGGCCTCGATGGCGTTGCCGATGCAGGTCGAGGGCTTGCGGATTGCGCTGCTGACGGCCTGGAATACCCTGGTGGATATCACTGAAACGGGTGGGCAAGTCAGCTGAGGTTTTCGGCTTCGCGTCCCGGGAAAAACAACGCAAAGCATGTCACACCGTTCTCGCTGCTCACGCTGTATCGGCCGTTATGCAACTGCATGATGGTCGCGACAATCGACAGCCCCAATCCATTGGAATGCGCCGAACGCTCCCGTGCTTCATCCACGCGATAAAACCGCTCGAACAACCTGGGCAAGTGCTCCGCCGGGATGGTCGCGCCGTGGTTGGTCACCGTCAGGTTGATGCCTTCGGCGCAGGGTGCGGCCTGGATCAGCAGTTCAGAGGCGGGCGCACCATATTTGATGGCGTTGGCGCACAGGTTGGCCAGGGCACGGCGCAGCAGCATCGGCTCGGCCCAGATCACACCGGCGCCCTGGGCGAGGATGCTGATGTCGACATCGCCCGCCAGGCCTTCGAAGTAGTCGGCCATGCGTTCCACTTCATCGGCCGCGTCCAGTTCCTGGCGCTGGCGCAGTGCACTGGCCGGGTCGGTGCGGGCCAGGAACAGCATGTTGTCGAGCATGCGCGCCAGGCGTTCGAGTTCTTCGACGTTGGAGGCCAGCAGTTGCTGGTAGGCCTCGATGCTACGGTGTTGCTGCAGCGCCACCTGGGTTTCCCCGAGCAAGTTATTGATCGGCGTGCGCAGTTCGTGGGCCATGTCGGTGGAGACCTGGCCCAGTTGCACAAAACCCTTGGCCAGGCGTTCGAGCATGGTGTTGAACGAATCAATCATCGGCAGCAGTTCTTTGGGGGCGCCGTGGCTGTCGAGGCGCGCGGCGAGGTTGCCGACGCCAATGCCCTGGGCATGCACGGCCAGGCGCCGCAATGGCAGCAGGCCGCGATGCACCATCAGGTAACCGACCACCGCCAGTACCAATGCCGCGATGCTGGCGAGGATATAGACACTCAGCCGGTAGCTGGCGAGCACTGCGGTGCGCTCGGTCATCAACCGCCCGGTAGTGACTTGCAGGCTGCCCAGGTCGCCTGAATCGATGGTGGCGGCGAGGGTGGAGAAGGGGACGCCATTGACGCCGGGTAAATGCTGCACGTCGGCGAATTCCAGGGCGTGGTCCCGGGGCACCGGTGCAACGTCGGGCATGTCGATGTTGCCGGGGTTCACTTCCAGCAGCGGTTTCTGCCCGGGTGCGGCGATGCTCAGCACCGATTCGCGGTTGCCCAGCATGTTCTGGAACAGTTCGGGCTTGGTCTTGATCAGGTCCAGGGTGTTGCTGTCGTTCAGCAGGTTGCGCAGTTGGTCGACGCGGTAGATCAGCGCAGCGTCGTCACGGTGGATCAGTTCGCGCTCAAGGTCGCGGTACAGCGCCACGCCGAGGGTCGCCAGCAGGGCGAACGCCAGCAGGGCGAAGATCAGCGCCAGGCGCAGCGTCAGGGAGTAATGCCGGGGCTTGCTCATGGTTGCGTATCGAAGCGATAGCCGATGCCGCGCACGCTATGGATCAGCTTGAGCTGGAACGGGTCGTCGATTTTCAGGCGCAGGCGGCGCACGGCCACGTCGACCACATTGGTGTCGCTGTCGAAGTTCATGTCCCACACCCTTGAGGCAATCAGCGAGCGCGAGAGTACCTGGTCCTGATGGGTGGCGAACAAGTGCAACAAGGCGAACTCCTTGTTGGTCAGGGTGATGCGCACGCCGCCACGGCTGACGCGGCGCTTGAGCACGTCGATCTGCAGGTCGGCGATCTGCAAGTGTTCTTCTTCACGGCTTGGCCCGCGCCGGGTCAGGGTGCGCAGGCGCGCCACCAGTTCGGCGAAGGAAAACGGCTTGATCAGGTAATCGTCGGCGCCCAGTTCCAGGCCCTTGATGCGGTCGGCAATATCGTCCCGGGCGGTCAGGAACAGCACCGGCGTGTCGGCTTCCTTGCGCAGGCGACGCAGCACTTCCCAGCCGTCCATCTTCGGCATCATCACGTCCAGCACGATCACGTCGAACGGGGTTTCCAGGGCCTGGTGCAAACCGTCCACGCCATCGCGGGCAAGGCTCACGGAGTAACCCAGTTCCTGCAGGCCGTTAAGCAGGTAGTTGCCCGCCTTGGGCTCGTCTTCGACTACGAGGATATTCATGGGATTCGCCCTGGTGATGTGCAGTTCTTGCGTGGCGCAAGTGTAGCCCGATCAATTGTCATTGGGGCAGCCGATGCCCTGTACTTGATAGTCCAGCACGTGTTCGCGGCCCTGGCTGTCGAGGTAGTCGAGGCGCGCAGGGACAATGCCGCACTGGCCGTAGGTATCGGTGCTCGACAGTACTTTGGCCACGTCCATGTGCATGAAGAAGCCGGGGGTGTCATGGATCACCGAGGTGGTGGCGGTGGTATCGGCAAAGGCCGAGCCGGTGGCGAGGAGGGCAGCAAAGCCAAGGATAAACAGTTTCATGGCGGTATCTCTCTTTAAGGGTTGGCTGCCGGTATCCGGCAGTGAGTTCACAGTAACCAGGCGACACAAACAGCCAGCCAACAGGATGATGACAAGATCGTAATGAAGGGCTTAAGGCTGGCGGCCGGACGCTTCGAGGATCAGGTCGGTGATTTCCTTGGCGTGGGAAACCAGGGACAAGTGGCTCGATGGCACCTCGATGGTGGTGGCGTTCATGCGCTTGGCGAGAAAGCGTTCCAGGTCCGGGTTGATGGTCTGGTCATTGCTGGACACCGCATACCAGGACGGCTTGGTGTGCCACGCGGCGTTGACGGTGCGACCGCTGAACAGGGTCTTGGCGATCGGTTGTTGCACGGCGTACAGCTCCATGGCCTTGGCGTGGGGTACGTCGGCGGCAAAGTACTTGAGGAAGGCGTCCTGATTCAGAGTCAGGTAACCGTCGTGCTCCACCACACCGGCCCGCACGGGTGTGCTTGGGTACTTGGCGGACAGGGCGACGAAGTCTTCGTTGGCGTCCGGAGCGCGGGCGGCGACGTATACCAGGGAGCTGACCTTGGGGTTGGCCCCGGCGTCGCTGACCACGGTGCCGGCGTAGGAATGGCCGACCAGCACGGTAGGACCGTCCTGTTGATCGAGTACGCGATTGGTGGCAGCGACGTCATCCGCCACCGAGGTCAGCGGGTTTTGCACGGCGGTTACATGCAAGCCGGCGGCCTGCAGGCGGGTAATCACTTCGGACCAACTGGAACCGTCGGCCCAGGAGCCGTGTACCAGCACTACGTTATTGGCTTTCACCGGTGCAATCGGGCCGGCCACGGCGGCGCCGGTCCCCAGCATCAACAGGCTGGCGGCGATCAGGCAGAGTTTGCTTGCAGGTTTCATGGGCGGGCTCGCTTCATTTTCAGTGGGAAGTTGGGTCACCCGCTGTGGGTGACTGACGACTTCACTGTATGAAGTGAGGGTGCGGGCAACACTGACAGCTTGATGACAAGTTTGTAATGCAATGGGCAGCCGGAAGGCTGCCCTGGTTGGACGGTGACCCATCAGACAGTACGGGCTGCTTGCAGGCGTTCAGCGCCGCCTTCCGCCAGGCCGCGTTCGTGCAGGCGATCTGCGCCGCCCTCGGCGAGCAGGTGGGATGACTGGTCTTTGACCGCGCCAGCGTCGGTGTCGGCCGACGCCATGGATGACAGCCCGAGGCCCGCGATGACAGTCAGGCCGAGTACCAGGGACGAAGCTTTCGAGAGATTGAACATGATGAGGCTCCTACGCGTGAGTCAGCCGGATTGGCTGGTGGTCGTAGTTAATCGCCGGGGTGTATCTGCCATGTGTGCCCAGGCGTGGCGAAATGCGGGTTCGCGTATCCAGGCGGGGTTCCCATACAGTCCGATACAAACCACGGGAAGGTTTACAGCGTTTGGGCCGATCCGTAGATTGCACCAGGCAAGTGGTTCGTCAGCGCCCAAGACCGGGTGACGAAAGCAAGAGGAAGCCGAGCAGTGTCCACCCGCGATTCAGCTGTATTCGCCCACCGTTACCGCGCCTTTCTGTTCGATATGGATGGCACACTCCTGAACTCCATTGCCGCCGCCGAGCGCGTATGGGCCACCTGGGCTGAACGCCATGGGCTGGATGTCGAGGCCTTTCTGAAGACCATCCATGGTGCCCGGGCCATCGATACCATCACCCGCCAGGCGTTGCCCGGTGTGGACGCGCAGGCTGAGGCGCAGTGGATTACCGAGGCTGAACTTGAGGATGTGGAAGGGGTGGTGGCGATTGCGGGCGCGGTGGAATTCCTCAACGCATTGCCCGGCGATCAATGGGCGCTGGTTACGTCTGCCCCCAAGGCACTGGCTCTGCGCCGTATGCAGGCGGCCGGGATCAACCCGCCGGCGGTGCTGGTCACCGCGGAGGATGTCGCCAGCGGCAAGCCGGATCCGGCCTGTTATGTGCTCGGTGCGCAACGGCTGGGAGTACCGGTACAGGACTGCCTGGTGTTTGAGGATGCCAGCGTCGGGATTCGCGCCGGCGAGGCGGCGGGGGCCGATGTGATGGTGGTGACGTCGACCCACCTTGTGCCCATGGTCACCGCGCATCCTTCGATTGACGGGTATGAGCGTCTACAGGTTCAGCGGGACGAAGCCGGGCTGTTGCATCTACAGCGCCTGGCGTAAAAAAAGGCCGACCCGGTTACCCGGATCGGCCTTCTTCGTAAAGGGGCGGTTCAACGTTGGAGCCGTTTCCAGTCAGCGTCTGCAGGCGGTTGCCCTTGAGCCCCTGGCGGGACAAGACCATTTCCTTGAGGATTTCGCTGGCAAGCCTGGCAATCGCCTCCGGCCCTCGATGGTGGGCGCGGACGATGCCGGTCACTGCAAAGTGATCAGCTTCCGGGCCGCTGAGAATCGCGGAAAGCGTGCCATCGGCATGCAGGGTGCAGACGATTTTGTAGCTCGGCAGGCGCGCTGCCAGTGCTGATTCGATTTCGCTTTTACTCAGTGTGTCCATCAGCGCTACAACCTTTCACCGACCGTGCATGCCCAAGCATAGGTTGTGTCGCGCAGCTGTAAATACCGGCGATCTGATAGCAAGTGCGGCGACGGTTTCAACCCGCTTGCGGGATACACCGCGCTGGGGCAACGAACTTCAAGATGAAACCCAAAGCCGTCAGGATGAGGCTTTGCGGCGATCACTGTGAGGCGCGCGCCGGCACAGTCTGCGATGGACGGCGACCTGAATGGGCTTGAGGCAGAAGAAAAACAAGTACGCGCTCAGGAACAGCGTCAGGTCCAGCCATGAGTAGGCTTTGTCGGAGGAGCCTTCGATTTCGAACTTGAGGCCATACTCCAGCGCCACAAACGCCACGCTGATCAGCGTGACAATCAACCAAGACTTGGATAAGTAAGGCTGTTTAACGGTACGCCTCATCAACGTGCTCCTTGGCGCGCTGCAGACTGTAGGGGATTTGTCACGAGATTCGGCCCTGGAAAACTCCACAAGTTCCCTTTGTTTGCAGGCTGTTTCATGCGTTGAACGCAGCCAGCGACTATTACTGAGAAGTGTTCCTGCCATGTGTCATACAAAAGGGAGTACGCCTTATGTTGGTTCAGTGGTTTCTTGCAGCAGTCCATTTACTGGCATTCGCCATGGCATTGTCGGCCGTGCTTGCGCGTGGCAAGGCATTGCGCGGTGTATCTGATAGTGACCCATCCACCCTGCGCCGCGTATTGATCGCGGACAACATCTGGGGAATCAGTGCCCTGGTGTTATTGGTAACCGGTGGCCTGCGGGCCTTTGGCGGCTACGAAAAGGGCAGTGATTATTACCTGCACCAGCCGTTGTTTCACGTGAAGATGACGCTGCTTGTATTAATTTTGTTACTGGAGCTCGCGCCGATGATTCGCTTTATCAAATGGCGCATCGCGTTGGCGCGTGGCACGCGCCTCGATTTGCACCAGGCAGGTCTTTTTGCGCGCATCAGCCATGTGCAGGCGTTACTGCTGGTGCTGATGATGATTGCAGCGAGTGGCATGGCACGCGGTGTCGGCCTGGGATGACGCTGGCCTGACGCTGGAACAAGGGAATAGGGCGCGCTGGCCGCGGGAAGCCGCGAGCAGGCTGAAAGAGGTTTTCGCCAGCCGTTACAGTGAACGAAAGGGCTGGCTACTGGAGGCGCTTCAAGGTGTCTGGTTTTTATCCGGAGCCGTCAGGCCCGCCTGGATACGTTGGTAGATCTCCTCGCGATGCACGGCAACGTCCTTTGGAGCATTGATGCCGATTCTTACTTGCTGGCCGCTAACGCCCAGGATGGTGATCGTGATGTCATCACCGATGTTTATGCTTTCACCGACTTTGCGGGTGAGTATCAGCATGGACTTCTCCTTGATTGCTTTGAAGGACACATGTTTCAGACAGGGCAGATGTCGGATGTGTGTAGCTTACTGCGAAGCGCTTCCCTGTGGCTGCCTCTTTTAGGACGCATAGAGGCGGCATTAATTCCCATGCCGCCATCATACAGGTCTGCGATACATCATTCGCATTGTTTAAGCCAACGTTTATGACGGCCAGAATAGACAGTGAATGATAAAGTCGCCTCTTTGATCCTCTAAGGAGCAGGGTAGTGCGTAAAGTAGCGATGGCAATTGCGGTGTTGGCATTGGCCGGTTGCGGTGAAGGTAAAAGTGTCGACGCCCCCAAGGCCAGGCCTGCCGTTGCCGAGGCGCCCGCCCAGGCGCAACCTGCGGTCGGCGCGATCGCCTCTCAAGAATGGGATGTATGGGTGGGGCCGCCGGATCACAAGCTGCAGGCGATGACTGACTTGACCGCGTGGTTGCTGGAACACGGTTTCAGTTTCTATCTGGCGAAGGAAGACGGTAAGGACCAGGTGCTGCTGGGCCCATTCAGCACCAAGGCCGAGGCCGAGGCGAAACAAGCGCAGTTGACCGAGAAACTGGCCACTGCGAAGAAGAATGACACGGTGTCCGAGGTCATCGAACACAAGGTTGCGCAGTAAAGAGTCGACAAGCGGGAGGCCATGGCGCTCCCGCTTTTTTCGTTCAGCCGCAGGCTTTCAAGTTCACCGGGCCGACAAATTCATTGCCGCGCCCCATCACGCACGCCACGGTTTGATTGCGCTGGCGTTCCCAGGGCTGTACCGGGTAGGTCTTGTTCCAGGCTTCATACAGCTGGCGATCCTGTTTCGACAGGCGCAGGCCATACTGCTTACTCATATAGAAATAGGTTCGGGCGATCATGCCGCGAATGGAAGGGCGGGGCATGACCTTCTTGGCCTTGAAGTCCACCTGGGTCAGGCATGATCCATATTGGCCGCTTTGTACCGGCAGCCAGCCAAAACTGAAATTGTTTCGGTCGCCATTCACCTCGCCGATGCTCGGCACCAGGTTGTGCAGGTCGGCTTCGGCCCGCTTGTAGACTGCGTCCTTGCGGGTGCAGTTCTTGCGCCCGCCATCCTGCCAGCACTGGCGCTGATGGCCGATCTGCCAGGCCGGAACAATGTGTTCCCATTCAATACGTGCCGCCCGGTTGGCGTTTTTGCGCGGGATATAGCCGCAGGCTTTCAGGTCTACCCGGTTGCCGTTGTATTTGCAGCCGCAATAGAACTCTGTGGATTGCGGTTCATACAGTTTCCAGGCGATTTTCTTGGCTTCGCTGAACGTCCTGGGGGCTTGGGCTTGAGCGGTAACAGCAAAAAACACACACAACAGACTGATAAAACGGACACTCATTGACTCAATCTTCCTTCGGCACAACCCAGAAAATCTGCACGCCACCGTCATCGCGATAGGCGAGGGTGACGTTGTCGTTTTCTGCGATTTCCTCCAGTAGTCGTGCCCACTCGTCTTCCGGTTCCTCCGGCAAACGGAAGATCAACGCCGCCTTGTTCTTCTGGGCGTTGGTGGAATTGATGATTTTTTGCACGCGAACGGCCAGGCGTTGATAGGCGTCAGGCGCTGCGGGTGCTGCGGAAGAAGGCTTTGCCACGGAGTATTCCTTATTATGCTGTACGTGCATACAGTATTTAACTGTGGGCAATTTCGCAACTGCTTAAAATTCAAGAAGTTCTTCTGACAGTGGTTTTGCCGATTTGGTGTAGGAACGCTTTGTTTTTCAAAGGTTTTTTTGCGCGGGGGATAAAGCGGGGGAAATCAGACCCGCTCGCGGTACGCCACGAGCGGGATGGCCCAACCGTTGCCGGCCGGGCCCGGGAGCGATCAATATTCCCAGAACATCCGTTGCAGTTCCTTGCTGTCCTGGGTCTTGGTCAGGGCGACCATGGCCAGGATGCGGGCTTTCTGCGGGTTCAGGTCATGGGCAACTACCCAGTCGTATTTGTCGTCTGGTTGTTCGGCGTTACGCAGAACGAAACCACCGGCATTCACGTGGGAAGAGCGAATGATCTGTACGCCTTGCTTGCGCAGTTCCTGCAGGGCAGGCACCACCTTGGACGACACCGAACCATTGCCGGTACCGGCGTGGATGATGGCTTTCGCGCCGGCCTGGGCCAGAGCCTTGTAGGCGGTGTCGCTTACGTTGCCATAGGAATAGGCGATTTCGACGTCCGGCAGGCTTTTGATGGTCTTGATGTCGAATTCCGAGTTCATGGTGTGACGCTTGGCTGGCAGGCGGAACCAGTAGGATTTGCCTTCTACCACCATGCCCAGCGGGCCCCATGGGCTCTTGAACGCTTCAGTCTTGATGTTGATCATCTTGCTGACGTCGCGACCCGACTGGATCTCGTCGTTCATGGTCACCAGTACGCCTTTGCCGCGGGCGTCCTTGCTGCCGGCGACGGCAACGGCGTTGTACAGGTTGAGCATGCCATCAGCCGACATGGCGGTGCCTGGGCGCATCGAGCCGACCACGACGATTGGCTTGTCGGTCTTTTCCACCAGGTTGAGGAAGTAGGCAGTCTCTTCCAGGGTGTCGGTACCGTGGGTGATCACGATGCCGTCGACGTCCTTGCTGTCGGCCAGTTCGGCGACACGACGACCCAGTTGCAGGAGGTTTTCGTTGGTGATGCTTTCGGAGGCAATTTGCAATACTTGTTCGCCGCGGACATTGGCGATCTGGCTAAGCTCAGGAACACCGGCGATCAATTGTTCGATGCCGACCTTGGCGGCCTGGTAGGTCGCACTGTTGGCCGCGCTGGCGCCGGCGCCGGCGATGGTGCCGCCGGTGGCAAGGATCACCACGTTGGACAGTTTTTGCTGGGTTTCAGCTTCTTTTGCCTGAGCGGCAACGGGGAACAACAGCAGGAGGGCTAACGCGCCCGGTACGAAAGTTTTCAACGCAGATTTCATTATTCTTCTCTCTAGTTTTGATGAGTGCTGATGCAGGTTCATCTAGAAACACCCGGGCGGTTCTGAACGCCACGAGGTGCTGAGTAAGAGCAGGATTTGTACCAGCGGGATTTTGTTTGGCAATAGAATTTAACCTATTGATTTATATC